>NZ_JAJCXD010000076.1:23922-127510 GCF_021056305.1 Actinokineospora sp. PR83 | reverse complement strand
CACCCCCGGCTGCCGGAGGCGCGCTCGGACGTCCTGCTCGGCCTGGCCGCCGACGCCGTCGGGCTCGGTCGCACGGCGGAGGCGCGGTCGCTCACCGCGGCCGAGGCCGACGGCCCGGACCCGGGCTGGCGCGGGCGCATCCGCCGGGGTTGGCTGGCCGCGGAGGTCGAACTGGGCGCCGGGCGGGCCGGGGAGGCGCTGGACCCGGCCGGGGCCGCGCACGCCGCGGCGGTCGACTCCGGCTCCACCCGGCACCGGGTCAAGTCGGCGATGGTGCTCGGCGCGGCCCTGACCGCGGTCGGGGCGGGCGCGGAGGCGCTGCCGCTCGTCACCGGGGCGCTCGGGGACGCCGGGGAGGCCGGGCTGCTGCCGCTGCGCTGGCCGTGCCTGCTGCTGCTCGCGGCGCTCGACCCGGCGGGGGCGGCCCGGCACACTGAAGGCGCGGAGCGGGTCCTGCACTGTGTGTTACGACACGCCGACCCGCGCGGTCGGGAACTCGCGGTCGCCTCGCCATGGCTTCCGACCTCGGATTTTGTCGTTGGTCCGAACAGGTGACCACGACCGATCGGCAATCCGGTGAACTCGTTGACAGATTTACCACCGCATCGTGTCAAGGTTCGGCGCCAAGCGTCCGATAGGGGATATGGAACGTCACTCGGCTGCAGGAAGGAGTCCCCGTGACAACGGTCTTGATCTGCGACGACCGGCGCAGCGTGCGGGAGGGCTTGACCCGTGTCATGTCTGCTGTACCAGGGGTCAGTCGCATCGACTGTGTAGCGCACGGTGACGAGTTGCTCGCCCGCTTCTCCCGGCAGCCGGTGGATGTCGTGCTCGTCGGTACGCAGCGCGCGGTGCCCACCGGTGTGGAGGCCACCCGGCGACTCGTCTCGGCGAACCCCCAGGCCAACGTCATCGTCTTCGGTGCGCCGGACGACGCGGGCAGCATCGCCGCCGCGATCGCGGGCGGTGCCCGCGGCTACCTGCGCTGGGACGCCTCGCGGCCCGAGCTGGTCGCGGCGCTGGCGCACACCCTGGCCAGCACCTCGGTGCCCGCGCCCCGGCAGCCGTCGGACCCCGGGGTCCAGCTGACCGACCGCGAGCTGCAGGTGCTGCGCGGGATGAGCCAGGGCAAGAGCAACGGTCAGATCGGCCGCGAGCTGTACCTCTCCGAGGACACGGTGAAGACGCACGCGCGTCGGCTCTTCCGCAAGCTCGGCGTGCGCGACCGCGCGCAGGCCGTCGCGCACGGGTTCCGGCGCGGCCTGGTCTCCTAGGGGACGGTCCGCTGTCGGCGGCGAGCCGTGTGTGCCCGGGTGGGGAGGGGCGCGCACGGCTCGCCGTGCGTCCACCGGCCTGGTCGCGGGGAGGTGTGACCGGGCGGGTAGTGTGCGCTCTGTCACGCCGTCGTTCGACCCTCCGGGTGACCCCTGTCGACGAATGCCCACAAAGCGCTTCCGACCAGGACGGTACGGTGGACCACGGGTGCGGCCCGGCCGCATCCGCTCCTTCCGCCGTTGACCGAACCAGTAACACCAGGGCTGCATTCTGCGATGACCACATTGGGGGACGGACTGGACGCGTCGGTGAGCGCCGCTGTCGAGGGTGACCCTCGGGCCATCGAGCGGGTGCTCGCGTCCGTGCGCCCCCTGGTGGTGCGGTACTGCCGTGCCCGTGTCGGAAGGCAGGAACGCTCGTACGCCTCGGCGGACGACGTGGCCCAGGAGGTGTGTCTCGCGGTGTTGACGGCGCTGCCCGGCTACCGCGACCAAGGCCGCCCGTTCCTGGCGTTCGTCTACGGGATCGCCGCCCACAAGGTCGCCGACGCCCACCGGGCCTCTTCGCGTAACCGATCGGAGCCCGTCGCCGATGTTCCCGACGGGCCGGAAACCGAAGCCGGTCCGGAGCAGCGGGCGATGCAGGGAGAGCTCAGCAGGCGGATGAACGACCTCTTGCGGGTCCTGCCGGACAAGCAGCGCGAGATCGTGGTGCTGCGGGTGGTGGTGGGGCTGTCGGCTGAGGAGACGGCCGAGGCGGTCGGCTCGACACCCGGAGCGGTCCGGGTGGCCCAGCACCGTGCACTTGCCAGGTTGCGGAAGACTTTGTCCGCGGAGGAGGTGGTCTGAGATGCCCGACCAGGGTGATCGGAACGAGTTCGGGACGGCGGACGAGACCGCGTCCCGCGCGCAGCAGCCGGGGTCGAACGTGACCCCGGTGGTGTTCGGCGGCCCCGACCGCCGCACCGAGCGCTTCGAGGGGCTGGAGATGGCCGACCCGGACGACTTCACCGACGACGATGGCGCGGTCGACATCTCCCTGGTGCACGCCGACGACGCCTTCCTCGACTCCCTCGGCGCCGCCCTGCGCGACGAGCACACCACCCCCGCCCAGGACTTCCGCGACGACGAGCTCGCCGCCCTGCTGACCTCCTGGCGCGACGAGGTCGACGCCGCCCCGATGGGCGAGCTCGTCGACACCCAGCTCGCCCAGGCCACGGTGCTGCAGGCCCGCACCCGCGGGCGCCACCGCAGGCCCCGCCTGCTGGTCCCGTTCGCCGCGGCGGCCGCGGTCCTCGCCATCGCCTTCACCGGCGCGGGCCTCGCCGCCCGCGACGCCCACCCCGGCGACACGCTGTGGAGCCTGACCAAGGTCCTCTACGCCGACCACGCCCGCTCCGTCGAGGCGGCGGCCTCGGTCCGCGCCGACCTGGAGATCGCCCAGGCCGCGCTGAACCAGGGCAACGTCGCCGAGGCCAAGGGCAAGCTCGAAGAGGCCAAGCAGGAACTCCCCTCGGTCAGCAACGAGGACGGCCGCACCGACCTCGCCGCCCAGCACGCCGACCTGCTCTCCCTGCTGCGCGGCAACCCGGCCGACCCGGCCACGCCCCCGCCGCTGCCCAACCCGTCCACCGCCGCCCCGGTGGTCACGACGCCCCCGGCCACCAGCCACCCGCCGAAGCCGACCACGGTGACGCAGCCGAGCAACCCCCCGTCGTCGACCACCCCGCCGCCCCCCTCCAGCACCCCGGAGGACCCCCCGGTCAGCACCACGGTGCCCTCCCCGACCGGCGAGGTCCCGCGCGAGGAACCGGACGACACCCCCTCCGACACCGACACCCAGGGCGAAGCGACCACAAACGACGCGGGCGCGGGCGCTTAGGAACGCGAGTCACACGTGTGAGAGGCCCCACCGGGAATCCGGTGGGGCCTCTCACACATTCACGGTGAATAGAGCCGGTGGGAGGTGCTCGACCGGGCACACCACCCGGTCGAGCACCTCCCACCGGCGAACCTCAGTGGGCGTTCTCGCTGGAGGTGACCCCGTCGGCGAACCCCCGGCAGTACTCCCAGCTCACGTAGCACTCCGGGTCCGGGTCGAACGCGGGCTCGTGCGGTCGCATCCGCCCGTCGTCGAGCAACTGCTGCAGGCTCGACGCCAGCAGCTCCCAGTCGTGGTAGTGCGGCTCGTCGCACTCCCCGCAGTCGACCACGATGCCGCGCAGCCCGCGCGGCTCCAGCAGCGCCTGGTAGACGGCCAGGTCGGCCAGGTCGCCGACCAGGTCCTCCCGCTCCTCGGCGGTCATCGGCCGGTCGTCGTGGTCGTGGTGTTCGTCCAGGGCGCGCGCCGGGTCCTCCGGGTCGCCGTGGAACGGGTCGGGTGGCAGCCCATCCCCGGAGAACGGGTTGGGCGGAACTGCGTCATGCGGCACGAGCACGCACGGTACCCGCCGACTGGCCCAGTGTCCCCCGGATACCATGGGGTGACCGTGCCGCGGGGCGTGTTCTCGCGGGTGCACGGCCCCGCGGGTGCACGGCGGGGTGCGCTCCCCGGCCGCCGCCTGCACCACCTGTTCCGCCAGCCATGCAGGAAGGTCCGCGACCACCATGACCAGCGAACTCAACGCTGACGGAGTCCCGCCCAAGTTCGCCACCCTCGGCCTGACCTTCGACGACGTGCTGCTGCAGCCCGCGCAGTCCGACGTGATCCCGAGCAGTGTCGACACCTCCACCAGGGTCTCCCGCAACGTCACCCTGCGGATCCCGATCCTGTCCGCAGCCATGGACACCGTCACCGAGGCGCGGATGGCGATCGCCATGGCCCGCCAGGGCGGCATCGGCATCCTGCAGCGCAACCTGTCCATCGAGGAGCAGGCCCGGCAGGCGGAGACGGTCAAGCGCTCGGAGGCGGGCATGGTGACCGACCCGGTCACCTGCTCGCCGGAGGACACCCTGGCCGAGGTCGACGCCATGTGCGCCAGGTACCGGATCTCCGGGCTGCCGGTGACCGACGCCCAGGGCATCCTGGTGGGCATCATCACCAACCGGGACATGCGCTTCGAGGTCGACCACAGCCGCCGGGTCTCCGAGGTGATGACCCAGGGTCCGCTGATCACCGCCCAGGTGGGCGTGTCCGCCGAGGCGGCGCTGGGGCTGCTGCGCAGGCACAAGGTGGAGAAGCTGCCGATCGTCGACGGCGACGGCAAGCTGCGCGGGCTGATCACGGTCAAGGACTTCGTCAAGACCGAGCAGTTCCCCAACGCCACCAAGGACCCGGACGGCAGGCTCGTCTGCGGCGCCGCGTGCGGTGTCGGTGACGACGGCTACAAGCGGGCCATGACGCTGTTCGAGGCGGGCGTGGACGTGCTGATGGTCGACACCGCGCACGGGCACTCCCGCGCGGTCCTCGACATCGTGTCCCGGTTGAAGAAGGAGCTGGGCGACGCGGTCGACGTCGTCGGCGGCAACGTGGCCACCCGCGCGGGCGCGCAGGCCATGGTGGACGCGGGCGCGGACGGCGTGAAGGTCGGTGTCGGCCCGGGTTCCATCTGCACCACCCGCGTGGTCGCCGGGGTCGGCGTCCCGCAGATCACCGCCATCTACGAGGCGTCGCTGGCCTGCGCCCCGGCGGGCATCCCGGTCATCGGCGACGGCGGCATCCAGTACTCCGGCGACATCGCCAAGGCCATCGCGGCCGGGGCGAACGCGGTCATGCTGGGCAGCCTGCTGGCGGGCACCGCGGAGGCCCCCGGCGACCTGGTCCTGGTCAGCGGCAAGCAGTTCAAGACCTACCGCGGCATGGGCTCGCTGGGCGCCATGCAGTCGCGCGGCGAGGCCAAGTCCTACTCCAAGGACCGCTACTCCCAGGACGACGTGCTCTCTGACGACAAGCTGGTGCCCGAGGGCATCGAGGGCCGGGTGCCGTTCCGCGGCCCGCTGTCGTCGGTCATCTACCAGCTCGTCGGCGGCCTGCGCGCGGGCATGGGCTTCACCGGGTCGCGGACGATCGCCGACCTCCAGCAGGCCCAGCTTGTCCGGATCACGGCGGCGGGGCTCAAGGAGAGCCACCCGCACGACATCACCATGACCGTCGAGGCACCGAACTACACCACCCGCTGATTCGATTCCCGTCGACCCTCGGCGGCCCCGGAAAGGAACACCCCAGTGCGGGATCTAGTCGACATCGGCATGGGGCGCACCGCTCGACGCGCCTTCGGCCTCGACGACGTGGAGATCGTGCCGTCGCGGCGCACCCGGTCGTCCTCGGACGTGGCGACCACCTGGCAGATCGATGCCTACCGGTTCGACATCCCGCTGATCACCCACCCCACCGACGCGGTGGTGTCCCCGGCGGGCGCGGTCGCCGTGGGGAAGCTGGGCGGCCTCGGGGTGCTCAACGCCGAGGGCCTGTGGGCCCGGCACGCCGACCCGGAGAAGGCGCTGGCCCGGCTGGTCGAGGCCGCCGACGCGGGTGAGGAGCCGGCCGCGCTGGTGCGCATCCTCCAGGAGCTGCACGCCGCGCCGCTCCAGCCGGACCTCGTCGCCGAGGCGATCCGGCAGGTGCGCGAGTCCGGGGTGACGGTCTCGGCGCGGGTCAGCCCGCAGAACGCCGCGCTGCTGGCCCCCGGGCTCATCGCCGCCGGGGTGGAGATCCTGGTCGTGCAGGGCACCATCGTCTCCGCCGAGCACGTGGCGCGCGGGGCGGGCGAGCCGCTGAACCTCAAGAGCTTCATCGGCGGCCTGGACATCCCGGTCATCGCGGGCGGCGCGCACGACTACCGCACCGCGATGCACCTGATGCGCACCGGCGCGGCGGGCGTCATCGTCGGCTACGGCCACTGCGACGGCGTCACCTCCACCGACAGCTCGCTGGGCATCGGCGTCCCGATGGCCACCGCCATCGTCGACGCCGCCGCCGCCCGCCGCGACTACCTCGACGAGACCGGCGGCCGCTACGTGCACGTCATCGCCGACGGCGAGGTCAACACCAGCGGCGACATCGCCAAGTCCATCGCCTGCGGCGCCGACGCGGTGATGCTCGGCGCCCCGCTGGCCGCCGCCGACACGGCACCGGGCAAGGGCCTGTACTGGACCTCCGCGGCGGCGCACCCGTCGCTGCCGCGCAGCCGGGTCCTCCCGGTCGCCGACGAGGTGGGCATCGACCTGAACACCCTGCTGTTCGGCCCGTCCGGCGAGGCCGAGGGCCTGGTCAACCTGTTCGGCGCCCTGCGCCGCGCGATGGCCAAGACCGGCTACTCCGACCTCAAGGAGTTCCAGCGGGTGGGCCTCACCGTCCGCTCGTGAAGGTCGACCGGTCGCGCGGCGCGCGGGTGCCCCCGCGCTACTGGCTGCGCCGCAGGCGGTTGGTCGCCGAGCGCGACGGCTTCGCGCTCGGCGAGTTCGTCCGCGGCGACCTGGCCCGCCTGGGCCGGGAGACCGACCGCGCCTGGGAGACCGACGCGGGGGACCCGGCGTTCCGCGTGCCCGGCCCCGCCGGGCACGCGGCGGTGGTCGAGGTGGCCACCGGTGACCTGCTCGGCTTCGTCGGCTGGAACCAGGTCCACTGGGGGCCGACCTCGACCTGCGCGGCGTGGAACGTCGGCGTCTTCCTGCTGCCCGCCGCGCGCGGCCGCGGCGCCGGGACGGCCGCGCTGCGCATGCTGGTCCGGTGGTTGTTCACCGTCAGCCCCGTCCACCGCCTGCAGGCGGTCACCGACGTGGAGAACACCCGCACCCGGCGCGCGCTGGCGGCGGCCTGGTTCACCGAGGAGGGCGTCGTGCGCGGTGCCGCGCTGCGCGGCGGGGTGCGCCGCGACATGGTGATGTTCAGCCTGCTGCGATCGGACCACGGGTGAGCCGCGCCGTGCTCGCCGAGGCGGGCGGGATCGCCTTGGCCGAGGCGTTCCCGGAGGACGAGGCCGCCTTGGCCGCGGGCTGGGACGGCGCCTTCGACGTCGACCCCGACGACCGGCCGCAGGCGCCGCCGGTGGGCCTGGTGCGCGCCGCCGTGCTCGACGCCGCCACCGGTGAGCTGCTCGGGCAGGTCAGCTGGTACCAGGTCGGCTGGGGGCGGACGCGGGCGTGCGCGGCGTGGAACGTCGGGATCGCGCTGCTGCCCGCCGCCCGGGGGCGCCGGGCCGGGGTGGCGGCGCTGCGGCTGACCGCGCGGCACCTGTTCGCCACCACCGACCTCGACCGGGTGGAGGCGGCCACCGACGTCGACAACCTGGCGGCGCGGCGGGCGCTGGAGGGGGCGGGCTTCCGCGCGGAGGGCACGGTGCGGGGCGCGCAGCTACGCGGCGGGGTGCGCCGGGACGTGGCGCTCTACGGTCTGTTGCGTTTCGACGGGTAACGACCTGGGTGTTACTGCCGGTCACACAAAAGTGGTCCCAGCCTCTAGCCTTCCGTGTGACCAAACGCCTAACCTCGGGGCATGGCTGCGCAACTCACCGGTAACAAGACGGACTACGACGTCGTGGTCGTGGGGTCGGGGTTCGGGGGCAGTGTCGCCGCCCTCCGGCTGACCGAGAAGGGCTACCGGGTCGCCGTGGTCGAGGCGGGGCGCCGGTTCGCCGACGACGAGTTCGCCGAGACCTCCTGGGACCTGCGCCGCTACCTGTGGGCGCCCCAGTTCGGGTGCTACGGCATCCAGCGCATCCACATGCTCAAGGACGTCATGATCCTGGCGGGCGCCGGGGTCGGCGGTGGGTCGCTGGTCTACGCGAACACCCTCTACCGGCCGCTCAAGCCGTTCTACAACGACAAGCAGTGGGCGCACATCACCGACTGGGAGTCGGAGCTGGCGCCGCACTACGACCAGGCATCCCGGATGCTCGGCGTGGTCACCAACCCGACGACCACCCCGGCCGACGAGGTCATGCAGAAGGTCGCCGCCGACATGGGCGTGTCCGACACCTTCCACCCGACCCCGGTCGGCGTGTACTTCGACAAGCCGGGTGAGAAGGTCGCCGACCCGTACTTCGGCGGCGCGGGCCCCGAGCGCACCGGCTGCACCGAGTGCGGCTCGTGCATGACCGGCTGCCGCGTCGGCGCCAAGAACACCCTGGTCAAGAACTACCTGTACCTGGCGGAGCAGGGCGGGGCCAAGGTCATCCCGCTGACCACCGTGACCGCGCTGCGCGAGCGCGCCGACGGCACCTACGAGGTGGACCTGCGCAAGACCGGCACCCGGTCGAAGGCGTTCCGCACCTCCATCACCGCCGACAAGGTCATCCTCGCCGCGGGCACCTGGGGCACCCAGAACCTGCTGCACAAGATGAAGGACTCCGGCACCCTGCCGAAGCTGTCGGCCAAGCTGGGCGAGCTGACCCGCACCAACTCCGAGGCGATCATCGGTTCCGGCCGCACCTCGGTCGACCCGGAGCGCAACTACAGCGAGGGCGTGGCCATCACCTCCTCGATCCACCCGAACGAGAACACCCACATCGAGCCGTGCCGCTACGGCAAGGGCAGCAACGCCATGGGCCTGCTGCAAACCCTGGCCTCCGACGGCGACTCGTCCACGCCCCGGTTCGTGCAGGTGCTCAAGGGCCTGATCACCAAGCCGAGTTCGGTCCGGCTGCTGATCGGCCGCCGCTGGTCGGAGCGGACGATGATCCTGCTGGTGATGCAGTCGCTGGACAACTCGATCACCACCTTCACCAAGAAGGGCCTGTTCGGCAGGCGCAAGTACACCTCCAAGCAGGGCCACGGCGAGCCCAACCCGACGTTCATCAAGGCCGGGTACGACGCCAACCAGCACACCGCCAGGCACATCGGCGGCGTCGCGGGCGGCACCTGGAACGAGATGATGAACATCCCGCTCACCGCCCACTTCCTCGGCGGCGCCACCATCGCCGAGACCCCCGAGGACGGCGTGATCGACCCGTACCACCGGGTGCACAACTACCCGGGCATCTCCGTGGTCGACGGCGCCGCGATCACCGCCAACCTGGGCGTGAACCCGTCGCTGACGATCACCGCCCAGGCCGAGCGCGCGTTCTCGTTTTGGCCCAACAAGGGCGAGGTCGACACCCGGCCCGCGCAGGGCACGGGCTACCGGCGCATCGCCCCGGTCGCCCCGGTCCACCCCGCCGTCCCCGCCGACGCCCCGGGCGCCCTGCGCCTGCCGATCGTCGACATCCGCACCAACGGCAAGTCCACGCTGAAGGCCGCCCAGTCCTGATCCACCGCCTGAGAGTCAGCCTGCTCGACGCCGACCCGCCCATCTGGCGCCTGCTGGAGGTCCGGTCGTCGACGACCCTCGCCGAGCTGAGCGCGGTCATCCAGACCGCGTTCGGCTGGTCGGGGGAGCACCAGCACGTCTTCACCACCCCGCACGGCCTGGTCGCCGACCCCGGAGCGGACCTCCCCGCCGCCGACGAGCGCACGGTCACCCTCGCCGAGGCCATGACCCACGGCCACCTCCAGTACCGCTACGACCTCGGCGACGCCTGGGACCACCTGGTGCGCCTGGAGAAGGTCACCCCCTCCGACCCGCGCCTGCGCTACCCCCGCTGCACCGACGGCGCCCGGGCGGCCCCGCCGGAACACGTCGCGGGCGGCATCCACGGCTACACGGCGCTGCTCTCGGTCCTCCCCCACCCCGACCACCCGGACCACCCCCACCTCACCGAGTACCTCGACGCCGACTTCGACCCCAACCACTTCTCCGCCACCGAAACCGACGCCGAACTCCGCGACTGACGCCACTCCCGGTTCACCGCCGGGGAAGCACTCCGGCGTTCACGAGTGGTAGGCCCGCTTGTGCTCCCAGACGGCAGCCGCCACGCGCCCACCCTCCTCGGTGGGGAAGAACCACTGCCGCCCCAACCGCTCCGAGACCTCGGTGGTGCTCCCGAAGTCCAGTCGCACCGCGGGCCCCGCGGGCACCCGCACCACCCGCTCCCGCGGGTACAGCGGCACCTCGCGACTCTCCACCACCTCCACCTCGATGACGTTCGACACCGCGGTCAACGGCATCTGCACCCCATCGAGCGCCACCTGGTCCCAGGACAGCGCGAGCACCACCCGCTCGTCGTGTCGGGCGGTGAACCGCTTCCCCGGCATCTTCACCGAGGGCCGCCGCGTCAGCGGGGGCTCCTTCGGCTTCCCCGGCCTGCGCAGCAACTCCACCAGGTGCGACACCATCACGGCGGCGTAGGCCATCCCCACCACCCTGACCATGGTCCGGTCCGCGGGCAGTGCCGGAACGTCGATCACCAGCAGCGACAACCCGATGCCGATCTGGAGGACGAACATCACCACGCCCACGCCCCGGCCGCCCCGGCCGATGGGTCTCGCGTCCGATCCCGGGCGCGGTCGCCACATCCGGTACAGACCCCCTGCCAACGCCCCGAACCCCACCACGACGTACGGCAGGCCGTACTCGTAGTCCTCCGGGTCGGCGATCAGCACCAGTTCGAGCAGTGCCACCCCCGCCAGCGCCGCGATCCCGGCCCGCACCCGTGCGAACAATCCCACAGCCCCCCGTGTATTCGGCTGAAACCCGATTCCCTCACCCCGAGCCTATGAGAGAGTCCCGCTTCGCTGAGGCGCTTTCGGCTTGGAGAGGTGATGTGGTGGACCCGGGGGAGTTGCTCGACGGCATGGAGACTGGACTGGCGCAGGTGGTGCGCACCGCGGAGGCCGTGCGCAACGAGATGGCGGCGGTCACCGTCCACCTCAGCGAGGCGGGGATCTCCCTGACCGTCAACCACATGGGCAACCTCATCGCGCTCGACCTGACCAACACCGCCCGCGAGGACCCCGCCCTGGGCAAGCGCATCCTCCGACTGGTCCAAGAGGCGCAGGCCAAGCTCCCCGACGCCATGCGCGCGGGGGTGCCGTCCGCGCGGGGCACGCAGACCCTGGACGCCATCGTCAGCCAGACCAGGGCGATGTTCCCCGAACCCGCTGCGGACGAGTACGTCCCCGGCGGCGCCCGCACCCGCACCGCCGACGAACCCGACGACGACTACTACTCCCGCGGTGGGCTTTTCCGCTGACCCGAGCTGAGGGGGACACGTGCCAAACGACGGCTTCGAGGCGAGCCCGGACCAGATCAGCGCCCACGCGGCCCAGATCGACAAGACCACCGCCCTGCTCGACGCCACGGTGTCGGCTGCCCGGGCCCGCATGGGCAGCGAGGACTTCGGTCTGATCGGGACGCTGCTGTCCGCCGCGTGCAACTCGAGCATGGAGGACGCCACCGCCGCGCTCACCGAGGCGCTCGCCGCCGGTCAGCGGCACGCCGCCGCCGTGCGCGGGTGGGCGGAGACCAGTCGGGTCACCGAGGAGTCGGTGACCGCGCTGTTCCAGGGGGAGCGGTGACCAACCCGATCCTGTCCGCCGCGGCGGCGGAGACCACCGCGGGCAAGACCCCGGTCAAGCACTTCCTCGAAGGCGCGGGCCTGCTCCAGGACAGCGTCGGCGGTTTGGAGGCCATCTTCAGCGGCGACTTCTGGGGCGGTGCCGCCGACCTCGGCGTGATGGCCATGGACGTGAAGGCCTTCGCGGCCGACCCGTTGCAGGGTGTGCTCAGCATCGGGTTCGGCTGGCTCATCGAGTACATCGGGCCGATCAAGGACTGCCTGGACTGGTTGACCGGCAACCAGGACGCCCTCGACCTCACCGTACAGACCTGGCTGAAGATCGGCGAAGAGGTGCAGAAGACGGCCGAGGAGATGGTCGGCAGCGTCAACACCAACTGCGCGTCCTGGTCCGGCCCCGCCGTCGAGGGGTACCGGGCCTGGGCGCAGGACCAGGCGGACATCCACGTCGCCGTCTCGAACGCCGCGACGGGCGTGGCGAAGCTGGTCGACCTGAGCAAGTCCCTGCTGAACACGGTGCGCGGGATCATCCGCGGGATCATCGCCGACGTCCTCGCCAAGCTCGTGTCGATCCTCTACCGGTACGTTCCGCCCGCCTATCCGGTGGCACTCGCCGCGGAGGGCATTCCGCTCGTCCTGGAGAACGCGACCAAAGCCACCAAGGTGCTCCGCAAGGCCATCGATGCGTTCCAGCAGGCCGTGAAGCAGTTGGGAAAGCTCGGCGAACTGCTCTCCCAGGCGGCCCAGCAGCTCAAACGGGGGGTGGGCGCCGTCGACATCGGCATGCGCGGTGCTGCCCGACACGCTCGTGGGTTCCTCCAGGAGGAGGGGCTGACCATCGGGAAGTACGTCAGCCGGGAACTGCGCGGTGCGGTGGTCGACGAGACCGTCCGGGAGATGGGGGTCAAGTACCTGGGGCCACGCGTGGGGAAGTCGGTGCAGGTCACGGTGACCGGCAGTACGGACCCCGGCGACCAGCCCGACCTCGGGGAGTCCCGGGAGAAGCAGCGGGAAGGTCACCGGAAGACGCGGATCGAGGGCACTGCTTCCGGTGGGGTGCGGATCACCGGCGAGCTGTGACAGGCCCTGCTCGGGAGTTGTCCACAGGTTCGTCAGCGCTCTGTACTCGGTCGGGCACGCGTGGCAATGTCGAAGTTGTGAGCGATGAACCTGTTCTGATCGTCGGTGCCGGGCCGGTGGGGTTGACCGGTGCGCTGTTGCTCGCCCGGCACGGGGTGCCGAGCGTGGTGCTGGAGGCGTTGCCGGGGCGGGTGGCGGTGGGCAGCCGGGCGATCTGCGTGCAGCGGGACGTGCTGGACGTGCTGGAGCGGGCCGGGGTCGGGCGGGCGGTGGTGGACGCGGGTGTCACCTGGTACTCGGGGCGGATGTTCTTCCGGGAGCGGGAGGTGTTCGCGCAGACCTTCCCCGAGCCGCCGCCGGGGCAGTTCCCGCCGTTCGTCAACACGCCGCAGAACGTGGTGGAGCGGTTGCTGGTGGAGCGGGTCGCCGCGGAGCCGTTGGTGGACCTGCGGTACGGCAGCCAGGTCGTGGGGGTGTCGCAGGACGAGTCGACTGTCTCGGTTGAACTGTCCACGGGGGACAGTGTGGTCGGTTCGCACTGCATCGCCGCTGACGGGAGTCGGTCGGGGGTGCGGAAGGCGCTGGGGTTGCCGTTCGAGGGGAACTCCTTCGACGACCGGTTCCTGATCACCGACGTCCGGGCCAAGCTGGAGCAGTCGGTGCCCGAGCGCCGGTTCTACTTCGACCCGCCGTTCAACCCCGGGCGGCAGGTGTTGCTGCACCCGCAGCCGGATTCGGTGTGGCGCATCGACTGGCAGGTGCCGCACGACTTCGACCTGGCCGCCGAGACCGCGGACGGGCGCCTGGACGAGCGCATCCGGGCCGTCGTCGGCGAGGTGGACCACGAGCTGGTCTGGGCCTCCGCCTACCGGTTCCACCAGCGGCGCGTCCCCACCATGGTCGTCGGGCGGGTCCTCCTCGCCGGGGACTGCGCCCACCTGATGAGCCCCTTCGGCGCCCGCGGCATGAACTCCGGGCTGGCCGACGTGGAGAACGCCGCCTGGAAGGTCGCCGCCACCCGCGCGGGCTGGGGCGGCCCCGGCCTCCTCGCCACCTACGACACCGAGCGCGGCGCCGCCACCGACGAGAACCTCCGCGTCACCGCCACCACCATGCGCTTCCTCGTCCCCGCCGACGACGCCCAGCGCGCCCACCGCCACGACGTCCTCACCCGCGCCACCACCGACCCCGCCGCCCGGGCCGAGATCGACTCCGGCAAGTTCTCCGAACCCTTCTGGTACCTCGACTCGCCCCTCACCACCCCGGCCGCCCCGGCGGACCTGGCGAGCTTCCCCCGCACCCCCGACACCGCCCGGCCGCCACTGCCCGGCGTCCTCTGCCCGGACGCCGAACTCCCCGCCGCCACCCGCCTCCGCGACACCTTCGGCCCCCGCTGCACCGTCCTCGCCGCCCCCGGCGCCGCTCCACCCGTCCTGCCGGACGTCACCGTGGTCCCGGTCTCGGCGGAGGTCGCCGCGACCCTCCGCCTTCCCGAGGCCGGGGTGGCCCTGGTGCGCCCGGACGGCTTCCTGGCCGCTGTCCTGTCCTCAGTGGACTTGGGTGCCACCCTCCCGGCCGCCGTCCGCCGAGCCACCGGGTGGGGTTGAGCGAGGAACAACACGATCGCCGCGAACGCGGCTGAATGGCCGCGAGCCTGCCCCAGGAACGTCGGTTCGGCCCTGCGGGAACGCCGATGCGACCCTCGGCCGCGCTCTCAAAGCCCGGTCTTTGTGCGGTGGCGCCCGGCTGGGTGGATGTGCTTGGCCGGGGCCCCTACGGCGATCATGTGGCCCGGCGTGACAGGGTGGGGCTGAAGGGATGCCCCACCGCCCAGGCAGGCTTGCACATGATCGCCACCCCCACCCAAACACATCCACCCACCCGGGCAGTTGGGTAGCCGGGCAGGCGGTTTTCGGGGCGGTCGCCGCCAAGCGCATCCACGCACCCGGGCAGTCGCGTAGCCAGGCTGGCGGTTGCGGGGGTGGTCGCCGCTGAGCGCATCCACCCACCTGGGCAGGGGCGTAGCCGGGCCGCCGGTTTGAGGGTGGTCGGCTGGCCGAGCACATCCACCTGCCCGGGCGTTTGCTCGCAGGCCCGGCGGTGTGGTGGATGGCCGGTTGGCGCTGCGCCGGTGGGTTCAGAGTGGTTGGCGGCCGGGCCGGGGGGCGTCGACTGGCTTCGAGGACAGGTCCCTGGGGACACCGATCCAGCGCGTCCGGAACCGGGCCGCCCGCCGCATCCGCTGCGCGTCGCCCCGAGCAGTGGTGGGATCAACCCGGGAGGCACACATGTCGGGGATCAGCAGGCGGTTGTTGCTCCGCGCGGCCGGAGCGGGCGCCGTGGCGTGGGGTGCGGCGGCCTGCACCGGTTCGCCGGAAACCCGGCCCACGGCGAACCCGGCCACCACCACGCCCCCGACCGCGCCGCCCACCCGCCCGGCGCCCGTCCCGCCGGACTGGAACGCCCTCCGCGCCCGGCTCGACGGGGCCCTCAGCCTGCCCGCCGACCGCGGTTTCGCCACCGCGCACCGCCTCTACAGCCCCGACTTCGACAGCCGCACCCCCGCGGCCGTCGCCCGGGTCGCCACCGCCGAGCACGTGCGGGCCTGCGTGGACACCGCCCGCGATTCCCGCCTCCCGATCGCGGCCCGCAGCGGCGGCCACAGCTACGCCGGTTACTCCGCCCCCGACAACGGCCTCGTCGTCGACCTGCGCGGGATGGCCGCGGTGCGGGTCGCCCCGGACGGCACCGCCACCGTCGAGGCCGGGGCCCGGCTCATCGAGGTCTACCGGGCGCTCGCCGCGGCCGGGCGGTGCCTGCCCGCGGGGACCTGCCCCAGCGTCGGCATCGCGGGGTTGACCCTCGGTGGCGGCATCGGTGTGCTGACCCGCAAGTACGGCCTGACCTGCGACCGGTTGACCGCCGTCCGGATCGTCACCGCCGACGGGGCGCTGCGCACGGCCGCGCCGGACAGCGAGCCCGACCTGTTCTGGGCGCTGCGCGGTGGTGGCGGCGGGAACTTCGGCATCGCCACCGAGTTCACCTTCCGCACCGAGCCCGCCCCGCGGGTCACCACGTTCGCCACCGCGTTCCCGGCGGGCGCCGCGCCGGAGGTCTTCGCCGCCTGGCAGGAGTGGCTGCCCGGTTCGCCCGCCGAGCTGTGGTCGAGCGTGTCGCTCAGCGCGGGCCGCAGGGCGCACCTCAGCGGCTGCTTCATCGGCACCCCGGCCGGGCTCAAACCGCTGCTGGACGCCGTGATCGCCCGCACCGGCGCCAAGCCAACCAGCCGCCAGGTCGTGGAGCGGTCCTACCTGGACGCCATGCTGTTCTACGCGGGCTGCACCGAGTGCTCCCCGGACTCCGTGCGCCGCCAGACCTTCACCGCGTCCTCGCGCGTCCTGAGCACCCCGGTGGCGGACCCGACCGCCCTCGCCGCCCTGCTCGACGGCACGTCCGAACTCGACCTGCTCGTCGACTCCCTCGGCGGCGCGGTTGCCGACGTCGCCCCCGCCGACAGCGCCTTCCCGCACCGCACCGCCCTGGCGACCGTGCAGGTCTTCCAGAGCGGCCACAACCCCGGGGCCGTGACCGCGGTCCGCGACGGCCTGGCCGACCTGGGCGTCAAGGACGGCTACGTCAACTACATCGACCCCACCATGCCCGACTGGGCAGGCGCCTACTACGGCGCCAACCTGCCCCGCCTCACGACCGTCGCCGCCCGGTACGACCCCGACTCCGTCTTCGCCTTCCCCCAGGCGATCCGGGCCTGACCGGTGTGCGGTCAGGCCCGGGTGCCGGTCACAGCAGCAGGTCCGATAGGACCATCGTCTGCTCCTCGGTGAAGTCGTCCATCGCCGAGCGGATGCCCTCGCGGCCGGTGCCGGAGCCCTTCACGCCGCCGTAGGGCATCTGGTCGGCCCGGTAGGACGGGACGTCGCCGATGACGACGCCGCCGACCTCCAGTTCGGCGGCGGCGCGGAAGGCCAGTTGCACGTCGCGGGTGAACACGCCCGCCTGGAGGCCGTAGTCGGTGCTGTTGGCCTGCTCGAACGCCTCCTCGACCGAGTCGACCGTCGACACGACCAGGACCGGGCCGAAGACCTCCTCGCGGCAGACCTTGGCGTCGGCGGGGACGTCGGAGAGCACCGTGGGGGCGACGGTGGCGCCGTCGCGGGTGCCGCCGGTGAGGACCTTCGCGCCCGCGGCCTCGGCCTCGGCGATCCAGCCCGCGACCCGCTCGGCGTTGTCCTCGTCGATCAGCGGGCCCACCTCGACCTCCGGGTCGTGCGGGTCGCCGGTGCGCAGGGCCTCGACCGCGGCCACCAGCTTCGGCACGAATTCCCCGGCGACCGACCGGTGCACGATGACCCGCTGCACCGCGATGCACGACTGCCCGGCCTGGTAGTTGCCGAAGGTGGCGATCCGCGTCGCCGCCAGGTCCAGGTCGGTCCAGTCCGGGCAGACGATGGCGGCGCTGTTGCTGCCCAGTTCCATCACCACGTGCTTGCGCGGCGCCGAGTCCATGATCCCCCAGCCGACGCCGGTGGAGCCGGTGAACGAGATGACCGGCAGCCGGGGGTCCTCGATGAGCGTGGACATTGCCGACCCGCGCACCGGCAGCACCGAGAACGCGCCTTCCGGCAGGTCGGTCTCGGCCAGGATCTCCCCGAGCAGCAGCGCCGAGAGCGGGGTGGCCGACGCGGGCTTGACGATCACCGGGGCGCCGACCGCCAGCGCGGGCGCCACCTTGTGCGCGACCAGGTTCAGCGGGAAGTTGAACGGCGCCACCGCCAGCACCGGCCCGCGCGGGCGCCGCCGGATGACCCCGAGCCGACCCTCCCCGCCCGGGTCGGTGTCGAGCCGCTGGAGTTCGCCGACGTGCCTGCGCGCCTCCTCCGCGGCGAAGCGGAACGTGGAGACCGCGCGGTGCACCTCCACCTCCGCCCACCGCAGCGGTTTGCCGTTCTCGGCGGTGATGGTCTCGGCGATCTCCTCGATCCGCTCGGCCAGCGCGGCCGACACGTGGTCGAGCGCGGCGGCGCGCACGTGCGCGGGGGTCGAGCGGAACTCCTTGGCCACCGCCGTCGCCGCGGCGACCGCCCGCTCCACCTGATCGGGTGAGGGCACCGACACCGCGGCGACCTCGGTCCCGTCGTACGGGTGGCGCACCTCGAAGGTGTCCTCGCTGCTCTCCGCCTTGCCCGCGACCCAGAACGGGCGCGGCTTGGCCACGACGGCGTGTTCTTCGACGCTCATACCGACAACCGTAGGCCCGACCCCGCCGGGAAGCTCGCCAAGTTACGATGGCGGTGGCTGACCGACGGTGGTGACTAGGGTTCCGCCGCTCCCGGAGCGGGTGCGGGTCTGGTTCGAGCGTCACGGAAAACCGGTGTGGACGTGGGCACCGGCAGGCATCTCCGGGAGAGAAACCCAGGGAGGGACCGGTCGGCACACAGTGCTGGGCTGCTGTGTGCCGAGTGGGGTCCTGCTCGTGCGCCTGCTCCCGGGGAAAGCGGAGTCATCACATGTCAGACGAGAACAAGCCCGTCCTGGTCGTGGACTACGGCGCGCAGTACGCGCAGCTCATCGCCCGCCGGGTGCGCGAGGCGCAGGTCTACTCCGAGGTCGTGCCGCACACCACGCCGGTCGCGGAGATGCTGGCGAAGGACCCGGCGGCGATCGTGCTGTCCGGTGGCCCCTCCAGCGTCTACGCCGAGGGCGCGCCGCGGGTCGACCCGGCGCTGTTCGAGGCGGGCGTGCCGGTGTTCGGCATCTGCTACGGCTTCCAGGCCATGGCGGGCGCGCTCGGCGGCACCGTCGAGCACACCGGCACCCGCGAGTACGGCCGCACCGACCTCGGCGCCGAGGGCGGGGTGCTGCACGACGCCCTGCCCGCCCGGCACCCGGTGTGGATGAGCCACGGCGACTGCGTGACCAAGGCCCCCGAGGGCTTCACCGTCACCGCGTCCTCCGCCGGTGCCCCGGTCGCGGCGTTCGAGGACACCGCGCGCCGCTTCGCCGGGGTGCAGTACCACCCGGAGGTGGGCCACTCCCCGCACGGGCAGGAGGTGCTGCGCCGCTTCCTGCACGACGTCGCGGGCCTGGCGCCGCGCTGGACCACCGCCTCCATCGTCGACGAGCAGGTGGAGCGGATCCGCGCCCAGGTCGGTGACGGCCGGGCCATCTGCGGCCTGTCCGGCGGCGTGGACTCCGCGGTGGCCGCGGCCCTGGTGCACCGCGCCATCGGCGACCGGCTCACCTGCGTGTTCGTCGACCACGGTCTGCTGCGCGCGGGCGAGCGCGCCCAGGTGGAGCGCGACTACGTCTCCGCGACCGGCGTGCGCCTGGTGACCGTGGACGCCCGCGAGCGGTTCCTCGCGGCGCTGGCCGGGGTGACCGACCCGGAGCGCAAGCGCAAGATCATCGGTCGGGAGTTCATCCGCGTCTTCGAGCAGGCGGAGCTGGACCTGCAGGCCGAGGCGGGTGGCGACAAGTACCGCTACCTGGTCCAGGGCACCCTCTACCCGGACGTGGTGGAGTCCGGCGGCGGCACCGGCGCGGCGAACATCAAGAGCCACCACAACGTCGGCGGCCTGCCGGAAGACCTCGACTTCGAGCTGGTCGAACCGCTGCGCGCGCTGTTCAAGGACGAGGTGCGCCGCGTGGGCACCGAGCTGGGGCTGCCGGAGACGATCGTGCAGCGCCAGCCGTTCCCCGGCCCCGGCCTGGGCATCCGCATCATCGGCGAGGTCACCGCGGAGCGCCTGGAGGTCCTGCGCGCCGCCGACGCCATCGCCCGCGAGGAGCTGACCGCCGCCGGTCTCGACCGCGACATCTGGCAGTGCCCGGTGGTGCTGCTGGCCGACGTGCGCAGCGTCGGCGTGCAGGGCGACGGCCGCACCTACGGTCACCCGGTCGTGCTGCGCCCGGTGTCCAGCGAGGACGCGATGACCGCCGACTGGACCCGCCTGCCGTACGAGACCCTGGAGCGCATCTCCACCCGGATCACCAACGAGGTCCCGGACGTGAACCGCGTGGTCCTCGACGTGACGAGCAAGCCCCCGGGCACCATCGAGTGGGAGTAGCGCCACCGCCCGGCCGGTAGTGCCGGGACAGTGCTGAGACGGGGAAGGACCCGGCCGAATCTCCGGCCGGGTCCTTCCCCGTCGTGTGAGCGGTTCCCCCGTGAGCAGGGGAGTGCGGCTGTCGGCGCCCCTACGCCGACAGCCGCATCCCGGTCAGCACCCCCCGCGCCCCCGGCCCCTTCCGGAGGCCAGCAGTGCCACCCCCACCAGCACCGCCACCCCCGCGACGAACCAGCGCCCGTCCACCGCCGGGAACCAGCTCGCCCCGTCGGTGAGCACGAAGGCCGAGGCCCCCAGGGTCAGCAGACCCGCGATCAGCACCAGCACGTCCGGCCCCCGCCGGACCCCGTCGCGCTCAGCCACGCCGCACCTCCACGTTCCCGGGGCCGTTCACGCCCGCCACCAGATCGATCTTGAGCCCGCCCTCGCCGTCGGCGCCGAAGTCGGTCTTGTCGACGTTCGGGGAGGTCCCGTCCATGGCCGCGCCCAGGCAGGTCACCGTGCCGACCCCGGCCGAGCAGCGCACCGCCACGTCCGCGTTCGCGGGCACCCGGACCACGACGCTGCCCACGTCCGCGTGCACCTCGGTGGTGACCGACCCGGTGGCGGGCAGGGCGGTGAGGTCGATGTCGAGCGAGCCGATGTTGCGCCGGTACTCGGCCTGGACCTCCTCCAGCGTCGTCGGCTTGGCGTTGATCTCCCCGATGCCGTCGGCGCGGATGCCCTGCGGGAAGAACACCGTCAGCGCGATGCCGATCCCGGCCAGCGGCACTGCCAGCGCGATCAGGCCGCGCCCGCTGCGGGTGAACGAGCTGAACACCATGCCCAGCCCCAGCACCGCCAGCAGCAGGCCCACCACGTGGCGCGGGCTGAACCAGCCCGCGTCGCTCGGGCCGATCGCCGCCGCCACCCCCGCGGCCAGCACGACGACCGCCAGGGTGATCACACCCGCCTTCGACCGCCGCTCCCGCTGCACCGGGGCGTGCGGCTCCGGTGCGGCCGGGCTGGGCTCGGGCAGGTCCCACGCGAAGGGCGCGGCACCCAGCGGGTCCCAGGCGGGCGGACCGGTCGGCTGGACCGGCTCGTCGGCGGTCTGCTGCGCCGGAGCGGCCCCGAAGACCTGGTGGGACTCGGAGGACTCCGTGGTCTGCTCCGGCCGCGCGGTCGGCACCGCGCCCAGGTGCGACCGGTTGCGGTGCAGCAGGAACAGCATCCCCGCCACGACCGCGATACCGATGTAGGTGGTGGCGTCGTTGTCGATGAACCAGCTGAACGCCGGGATCAGCGCGATGCACAGGCCGATGGTGACGTGCTGCGAGGTGGAGCTGCGCCCCTTGCCCAGCAGCGATTCCGCCGGTGAGGTCTCGTCCCCCTCCTCGGGGAAGAACAGCCACCCCAGCAGGTAGAGCACCACGCCCGCGCCGCCGAAGATGGCCGCCACCACGAAGCCCACCCGCGCGATGACGGGGTCGATGCGGTAGCGCTCCCCGATCGCCGCCGCGACGCCCGCGACCTTGCGCCCCCGGCGGGGCCTCCTCGGTCGGGTCGCCCAGAAGTCCTTCAGCGTGTCCTCCACGCTGCTGTCCTGCTCTGTCGTTTTCCCACTCACGGTGAATACTCTGGTCGGCGGGGCCGCCGGGCACATCCGGGACCGACCCTGAACCCGCATCAGGGTCCGACCCCGATGTGGCGCCGGGGGCGGTGTGTGAGCATCCTCGGTGTGAGTACGCGGCTCGAGGAGCAGACGACACCGGAGGCGGAGATCGAGCGCTCGGCACCCGACGCGGTGGCGGTGGCGGACGAGGTCCGCTTCTACCGCCGCCGGGACGGCCGCGCCATCGCCGGGGTCGCCGGGGGGATCGCCGACCACCTCGGCGTGGGCGTGCTGTGGGTGCGCATCACCTTCGCGCTGCTCGCGGCGCTGGGCGGGGCGGGCATCGCCGCGTACGGGCTGCTGTGGGTGGCGGGCGCGCAGGCGCCGTCGGACCTGGAGGGGCCGACCGTGTCCCCCCGGGAGCGGCAGCAGGCGTTCGGCCTGGTCGCCGTGGGGGCGGGGCTGGCGGTCGGGGCAGGCACGCTGTCCGGGATGGTCAGCGGCTGGATCGCGGGCGGCATCGGGGTGGCGCTGGCGGGGGCCGTGCTGGTCTGGCGGGAGGCCGACCAGGCGCAGCGGCGCCGGGTCACCGGCGCGGTGCTCGGCGGGGGCCGGGCGGGCGGCGTCCGGGTGGCCGCGGGGGCGCTGCTGGTGGTCGCCGGGATCGTGATCTTCCTGCTGCGCAGCATCGGCCTGGACCAGTTCCAGTTCGCCCTGCTCGCGGTGCTGGCCGCGCTGGCGGGCGTGGCTGTGCTGACCGTGCCGTGGTGGCTGCGGCTGGTCCGCGACCTGGGGGAGGAGCGGCGCGCCCGCATCCGCACCGAGGAGCGCGCCGAGATCGCCGCGCACCTGCACGACTCGGTGTTGCAGACCCTGGCCCTCATCCAGAAGCAGTCCGAGGCCCCGCGCGAGGTGCTGCGCCTGGCCCGCGGCCAGGAGCGGCAGCTACGTAGTTGGCTCTACGGCCCCTCCGGGTACGGGCGCTCCCTGCACGAGGGCATGGACCACGGCACGCTGGCCGCGGCCTTCGAGCGCGCCGCCGGGGAGGTCGAGGACAGCTTCGCCATCAAGGTGCAGCACGTGGTGGTCGGCGACTGCGAACTCGACGAGCGGCTGGTCTCGACGGTGCTCGCCGCCCGCGAGGCGATGGTCAACGCCGCCAAGCACGCCGGGGTGGGCGAGGTGTCGGTCTACGCCGAGGTCGAACCGGAGAAGGTCACCGTCTTCGTCCGCGACCGCGGCCGGGGCTTCGACCCGGACGCGGTGCCGGAGGACCGGCACGGTCTCGCCGACTCGATCCGGGGCAGGATGGAGCGCAACGGCGGCGAGATCCGGTTGCGCACCGCACCCGGGGACGGCACCGAGGTCCAGTTGGACATGCCCCGCGCGAAAGTGAGCCCATGACCGAGCCAGAGCAGGCCGCCCCGGCCAAGCCCCCCGTCCGCGTCTACCTGGTCGACGACCACAGCATGTTCCGCGCGGGGGTCCGCGCCGAGCTGGACACCGTCACCGACGCCGTCGAGGTCGTCGGCGAGGCGGGCAGCGTCGGCGAGGCGGTCGCGGGCATCGCCCACCACCGCCCCGACGTGGTGCTGCTCGACGTGCACATGCCCGACGGCGGCGGCGCCGAGGTCCTGCGCCGCGCCCGCAAGGCCAACCCCGAGGTCGTCTTCCTGGCCCTGTCGGTCTCCGACGCCGCCGAGGACGTCATCGCGGTCATCCGCGCGGGCGCCCGCGGCTACGTCACCAAGACCATCTCCAGCACCGAACTCGCCACCGCCGTGCAGCGCGTCCGCGACGGCGACGCGGTGTTCTCCCCGCGGCTGGCCGGTTTTGTCCTCGACGCCTTCGCCGACCGCCCCGGCGCCGCCCCGATCAACGACCCGGAACTCGACCTGCTCACCCCCCGGGAGCGCGACGTGCTCCGGCTGCTGGCCCGCGGCTACGCCTACAAGGAGATCGCCTCCGAGCTGTTCATCTCGGTGAAGACGGTGGAGACCCACGTGTCGAGCGTGCTGCGCAAGACCCAGCTCTCCAACCGCTACGAGCTGTCCCGCTGGGCCTCAGACCGCCGCCTGGTCTAGGACGGGGGCCGGGGCGGGCACCGGGCGGGGCCGGAACCGGGTCATGGCCACGCCCGCGAGCACCACGACCATCCCCGCCACGACCCTGGCGTTCAGCGGCTCGTGCAGGAACAGCGCGCCCAGCAGCACCGACACCACCGGCAGCAGGTAGCCGACCGTCGTCGCCTGGGTGGCGCCCTCGTCGGCGATCAGGCGGTAGTTGATGGCGAACGCCACGCCGGTGCCGAGGACGCCCAGGACGCCGATCGCGACCAGGACGGTGGGGGTCAGCGAGATCGAGTCGGTGTCGCTGAACGGGAGGGTGAGCAGGCCCATGGCCGCCGCGGCGGTGAGCTGGGCGCCGGAGAGGGCGATCGGGGACGTGCCGCGGTTGGAGAGCTTGCGGGCCACGTAGGCGTAGGCGACGGCGTAGCTGGCCGCCCCGGCCAGGATCGCCACCGCGCCCCAGCTCGCCAGGCCCGTGGCCTGCCACGGCGCGAAGATGAGGACCGTCCCGGCGAAGCCCACCAGCAGCCCGCCCAGCCGCACCGGGGACAGGCCGCGGTCGGTGCCGATCACGATCCCGATCAGCAGCGCCCACAGCGGGGTCGTGGAGTTGATGACCCCCGCGACCCCGGAGTCGACGGTCAGCTCGCCGACGGCGAAGAGCAGGAACGGCAGGGCGCTGCCGAAGAACGCCGCCACCGCCAGGTGGCCCCAGGTCCGCGGCGACCCCGGCAGCCGGTGCCGACCCCACGCGCACAGCCCCAGCACCACCAGCGCCCCGAGCACGCAGCGCACCGCGCTGATCCACGCGGGTGGCAGGCCGCCCAGCGCCAGCTTGATCCACAGGAAGCTCGACCCCCACAGCAGGGCCAGCACCCCCATCCGCACCAGGGTCGCGCGTCCGCCGGTCACCGCTGCCTCCTCCGTGGTCTGCTCACCACGCTCCCGCAGCTCTTCCGACAGGACAAGCGAATTGTCGTGCACGAACCGTTAAGCTCCGCTACATGCTCGACGTGCGGCGGATGCAGGTGTTGCGGGCGGTGGTGACCAGCGGGTCGGTGACGGCGGCGGCCGCGAACCTGGGCTGCACGCCCTCCGCGGTCAGCCAGCAGGTCGCGGTGCTGGAGCGGCAGGCGGGCACGGCGCTGCTGGAGCGGGTCGGCCGCGGCGTGCGCCCCACCGCCGCCGGGCGGCTGCTCACCGAGCACGCCGCGATCATCGGCAGGCACCTGGCCGAGGCCGAGACCGCCCTGGCCGACCTGCGCGCGGGCCGCACCGGGCACCTGGCCATCCGCTGCTTCGCCACCGCGGGCGCCGCCCTGGTCCCGCCCGCACTCGCCGCCCTGCGCGCCGAACACCCCGGCGTCCGCGTCGACCTCAAGCTGATCGACCCGGAGGACCCGCTGCCCGAGGTGGCCGAGGGCCGCGCCGACCTGGCGATCATCATCCACCCGCGACCGGAACCACCGCGCGGCGTCGTGCTCACCCACCTGCTCGACGACCCGTACCGGGTGGTGCTGCCGCGCGGGCACCGGCTGGCGGCCAAGCGGTGCCTGGACCTGGCCGACCTCGCCGAGGAACCCTGGGTGGGCAACGAGTTCCCGTCCGGGCCGTGCCACCGGATCGTCCTCGACGCCTGCGCCGCGGCCGGGTTCTCCCCGGACGTCGTGGTGGAGAGCGAGGACTACGCCACGGCGCAGGGGTTCGTGGCGGCCGGGCTGGGGGTGTGCCTCATCCCGCGGATGGGGTTGGGCAACCGGCACGCGGGGGTGGTGGTGCGACCGGTGCGGCGACCGGAGCCGATCCGGGCGATCTTCGCGGCGGTGCGGGAGTCCGCTGAGCCGCAGCCCGCGCTGCGCGGTCTGCTGGACGCCCTGCGGGCTGCTGCCGCGTAGGGCTGTCGGTGCCCGGGGTCAGCCGAGGTCGAGGAGGGCGCCGAGGAGTTCTTCCGGCGTCTCGACCTGGGGCAGGTGGCCGGAGCGGGGGAGCAGGGTGAACGTCGACGTCGGGATGGCCGCGGCGTAGGCCTTGCCGTACTCGGGGCTGACGATCCCGTCGCTCTCGCCCCAGATGACGTGGACGGGGAAGTGGCCGAGGGCGGTGAGCCGGTCCAGCAGGGTGGGGTCGGACATGGTCGGGCCGGTGTAGGAGACCAGCGCCCGGATGTCCGGGCTCGGTCCGGTCCCGCTCGCCGCCGGGGGCGCGGGTGCTGCGCGCGGGTCGTGGAAGGACAGATCCCGCAGGTCGGCGGGTGTGAGACCGGCGACGCTGGTCACGGGGTGCCCCTCGACCTCGACCCCGATGCCGTCGACGATCACCGCGCCGCTGACCCGGGGGCTGCCCAGCAGCGCGATCTCGGCCGCCAGCCAGCCGCCGAAGGAGTTGCCGAGCACGGTGACGTCGCTGAGCCCGAGGTCGTCGAGCACGTCGACGTAGGCCGCCGCGAGGGCGCGGGTGGAGTCCACGCCCGGCACCCGCGGCGTGCCCGCGAAGCCGGGGTGGGTCGGGGTCAGCACGCGGGAGCGCGTGCGCTGCGCGAGCAGTTCGGCGAACCCGGTCATCGTCGCCGGGCCACCCCCGCCGTGCAGGAGGAGGAAGGAGCGGGTGCGGTCGCGGTCCTCGACGGTGACCGCACCCAGGCCGTCGGCGAGCGCTGCGCTGATGACGCGGGGGCTGCCCGCTGGAATGGAGATGCTCATGTAAGTAAGCTTATATAAGTCTGCTTAGTTTGCAAGGGGAGGAGTCCGCCGGTGGTGGGATACGCTGGATCGGTGCCACCGTCGCTTCAGGAGATCGGGCTCGCGGTGAAGCGGCTGCAGTGGCGGCACCACCGGGAAGCCAATCGCCGGTTGTCCGCGCACGCGGGGCTTTCCCTGGTGCAGTGGGACGTCCTGCGGCACCTGCGCGACCGGCCGGACGCCACCCTGCACGCGCTGGCGGAGCTGACCTTCCAGACCGACCAGTCGATGGGCGCCCTCGCCAAGCGGATGGTCGACCGGGGCCTGCTCAGGAGAGCGGACGGCCCCGGCCGGGCCACCCGGCACGAACTGACCGACGAGGGCGAGCGCGCCCGCGAGGCGGGGGCGGCCGTCGTCGAGGCGGTCCTCGCCGACTCCGTCGGCGCGCTCACCGAAGCCGAGCGGGTCGTCCTGCACGAACTCCTGATCAAGGCCGCCCACGCCGAGCCGCGCTGACCGCGGGCGGGGGTTCCCGCATCCGGCGCGGCTATCGCGAACACGGGCTTTCGAAACGCGGCCTAGCCTCGGCGGGAGCCCTGGTCGTAGTCGTCGATCTTGAAGGTGCCGCCGTCCTCGGAGACCTTGTAGACGTAGGGCTCCCGGGACACCCTGCCGTCCTTGGGGGTGAACTCGATCACCGCCGACACCTCGTCGTCGTCGGTCTGGACGCTTTCCAGGCGGACCGCGGTCATGCGGTCGTAGAACCTCTTGAACTTCTCGAAGCCGCCGGACTTCTTCTGCGCCTTCTCGCTCAGCAGGGCCCAGGCGCCTTCGGGGTTGCCGGGGAGGAAGGCGTAGTAGTTGCGCACGGCCGCCTCGTAGTCCCCGGCCGAGGGGGCTGCCTGCGTCGTCGTGGTGGCGGTGGTGGTCGTGGGCGCCGCGGTGGTGGTGGTCGTCTTCTTGGCGGCGGTGGTGACCGGCTGGGCGGTCGGCTTGGTGGTGGCGGGCGCCGAGGTCTCCGGGGCCACCTGCGGGCCGGGGGCGCCGGAGTTGTTCTTGCCGCCGTTGACCAGGCTCGCGCCGAGGATGCCCACCAGGATCGCCGCGATGATCGCCAGCACCGTCAGCACGATCGTCCTGGTGTCGCGCTTGGCCGGGGCGGTCGCCGGGGCGGGTTTGCGCTTGGGGGGTTGCCCCGCGGGTCTGCGGTTGCCCACGGCCGGGTTGCCCGCGGGCGGGCGGCCGTTGGTGCGCGGGGGCATCGGCATCGGCTGCGCGCCGCGCATCGGCTGCTGGTCCTGGTGGCGCTGCTGGTCCTGGTGGCGCAGTGCCGCCATCGAGCCCGAGGGCTTGGGCTCGGTGAACGGGTGCACGTCCAGCCGGGTGCCGGGGTGGCCCTGCGGCGGGGTGCCCGCGGCCAGGCCGCCCGGTGGGGTGCCCATCGGGGGCATCGGCGCGGCCTGGGTGGGGCGCGGGGCGGGCTTGGCGTACGGCTCGGTGCGCTGGTGGGCCAGTGCCGCCTGCGGCAGCGGCCTGCCCTCGGCCACCGCCGTCAGCGCCTCCTTGGCCGCGGTCATCGTCGGCCGCTCGGTCGGGTCCGCGCGCAGTAGCTGCATCAGCAGCGCGGTCAGCGGGCCTGCCTGCCGCGGCGGCATGACCTTGCCCGCGGCCACCGCGTACAGCAGCGCCAGGGTGTTCTCGCTCAGCCCGAACGGGGAGTGCCCCTCGACCGCGGTGTAGAGCGTCGAACCGAGGGAGAACACGTCCGCCGCCGACGTCGGCTGCTCGCCCTTGGCCACCTCGGGCGCCAGGTAGGCAGGCGTGCCCGCGAGCATCCCGGTCGCGGTGACCGTGACGTCGCCGGTGGCGCGGGAGATGCCGAAGTCGGTGATCTTGACCGTGTTGCCGTCCTCGCCGAGCAGCACGTTGGCGGGCTTGACGTCGCGGTGCACGATCCCGGCGGCGTGCGCGGCGACCAGCGCCGCGGCCACCTGCGCGCCGATCCGGGCGGCCTCGGCGGGCGGCAGCGTCTCCCGCTCGTTGAGCACCCCGGCCAGGCTCTTCGACGGCAGGTACTCCATGACCAGCCACGGCTCGTTGTCGTGCTCGACCACGTCGTAGACGGTGATGGCGTTCGGGTGCGCCAGCCGGGCGGCGATGCGGCCCTCGCGCATCGCGCGCAGCCGGGCCTCCTCGTTCAGCTCCTCGCTGACACCGGGCTGCGGCAGGAGCTGCTTGACCGCCACGGTGCGGTGCAGCCGCTGGTCGTGCGCCTGCCAGACCACGCCCATGGCGCCTGCGCCGATGCGCGCGCCGAGCTGGTACCGCCCGGCGACCAAGGTCTGCTCGCTGGTCATTGGGGCTCCTGGCTCACGGTGCGTCTGCCTGCGTCGGGGTCGCGGCGGTCGTCGTGGTGGTCTCGGCCTGCGTGGTCGTGGTCGGTTCCACCGTGGTCGTCGGCCTGCTGGGGGTCGTCGTGGTCGTGGTGGGCTCGGCGGTCGTGGTGGTCTCTGCGGTCGTCGTGGGCGCCGCGGTCGTGGTCCGCTGGACCGGCCGCGTGGTGCGCTCCGGCGGGGTGGTCGTGGTGACCGGGGCGAACACCGACGTCGACGCGGGCGGGTTGTCGACCTTGGCCGGGGTGTCCGGCTGGTCCACGGGCGCCCCCCGGGTCAGCACCAGCCAGGTGCCCACGGCCAGGATCGCCGCCACCCCGGCGCTGGCGAACACCAGCGGCTTGTGCGACTTGACCGGCGGCGGTGCCGTGGCGACCGTACCCGGCCTGCGCACCACCGACGTCGGGCCGGTCGAGGTGACCACCCTGGTCGCCTCGTCGGGCACCGCCGCCGCGGCCACGGCGACCGTGGGCGGCGGCACGTCCGGGTCCTCCCCGCGCGCCACCGCGGCGAGCAGGTCCCTGGCCTCGGCCGCGGACGGCCGGTCCTCGGTCTCCAGGGCCAGCAGCGAGACCAGCACGGCGGTCAGCGGTCCGGACTGCACCGGCGGGTTGATCTTGCCGGAGGCCACCGCGTGCAGCAGGCCCAGGGTGTTCTCGCTGAGCCCGAACGGCGGCTCGCCCTCGGCCGCGGCGTAGAGCGTCGACCCCAGGGAGAACACGTCGGAGGCGGCCGAGGGCTCGCGGCCGACGGCCACCTCGGGTGCCAGGTAGGCCGGGGTGCCCGCGATCAGCCCGGTCTTGGTGACCGTGACGTCGTCGGTGGCCCGGGAGATGCCGAAGTCGGTGATCTTCACCGAGCCGTCGTCGCCGAGCAGGATGTTGCCCGGCTTGATGTCGCGGTGCACGATCCCGGCCGCGTGCGCGGCGGCCAGCGCGGCGGCCACCTGCGCGCCGATCCTGGCCACCTCGGCCACCGGCAGCGGCCCGCGCTCGTTCAGCGCGATCGCCAGGCTGTCCGAGGGCAGGTACTCCATGATCAGGCAGGGGGCGCCGTCCTCGTCCACCACGTCGAACACCGCGATGGCGTTCGGGTGGTGCAGCCGGGCGGCGATGCGGCCCTCGCGCTTGCAGCGGGCCACCGCCTCGTCGGCCTCGTCCGGCGGCAGGCCGGGGGGCAGCAGCAGCTTCTTCACCGCGACCGTGCGGTTCAGCCGCTCGTCGAGCGCCTGCCACACCACACCCATGGCACCGGCACCGATGCGTCGTTCCAGCCGGTAGCGCCCGGCTACCAGCCGGCCCTCATCGCTCATCCCGACCGGAACCTCCCTAGCCCGCTGGGGATGGCGGGCGCTACGTCTCAGTCTCACGGCACGCGGTCGCCCGGCACGCGGGTGCACCACCGGCGCCGGGTGTCCGACCGCTCCAGGCTAGGCGCTCACGCACCGCGCATGAACGCAGTCCCGCGCGGGCGAGCCTGCTGGCCAACGGCTACATATTGTCACAATCGGCCGGTGTCCGAGACCAATCGCCCGGCTACTGCGGCTGCACTGCGAGCAGCTCGGCGCCGGAAATGCGCTGCGGAGCCGTTCCACTCACCGTCAGTAGCTGGCGCACCCGCAGGGCGGAGCCGTCGTCGAGGGTGAGCACCACCACGGCCAGGACCTCGCCACTCCCGGCCGCACCCGCCTCGACCGACACGACGCTGACCTCGCGGACCGCCCGGTACGCGGCGGTGAACTCCGCCCGGCTGGTGCCCAGCGCGGCACCCGCCACCAGGTCGAACGCGGCCGACGGGTCGTCGGGCACCAGCCGGTAGAACTCCAGCACCACGTCGCGCGGGGACACCACCGGCCGCGCCGCGGGCATGCTGTTCGCCGGGCTGGTCGAGCCCTGCGCGTCGGTGGTGCGGGCGACGACCCGGCGGTCGGGCGCGGCCGCGGTGGTCGGCGGGGCGATCCGGGCCCTGCGCCCGGTGTCGGTGTAGGCGGCGACGAACCGGTCCGGCAGCAGCGCCCGCTCGCCGGTGATCTGCAGGCTGGGGCGGTTGTCGGCGCTGTCGGTCGTGCGCTGCCTGGTGACCACGGCGGCGACCGCCACGGCCCCGCAGAGCGCGGCCACGGCCAACCCGAGGACCGCGGCCTGGGCCACCCTGGCGGCCCGGGAGGACCTGACCGGGGGCGCGCTCACCTCCGGGGCGATCTCGAAGGTGTCGGTGTCGCCGACGCGGACGCGGTCGAACCGCACCGTGGCCTGGTCGTCGGCGGGACCGGCCCCCGGGCCGCGCAGCGCGTCCGGGCCGTCGATCACCGACGGCCGGGGGCGCGCGTTCTCGCCCGCGGGCGGTGCGGCGGGTTCGGGGATGCGGATCCGGCGCCCGCCGATCAGCTCCGTGACGCGGACCGAACCGGTGCGCAGGCGGCGCCTGCCGGGCGTGCCGGTCTTCGGACGGTCCACTGCCGCTTTCCTCCGCTCGGGTGGCTTTCGGGAACTCGTACCGGAACTGGACGGCTTCCCACCACCCTTTCTCGGCTCTTCACCCGATCGAGAAAATAGCTAGCGATCGGATTCACCCTAAAAGAGCAATAGTTACGCAGGGTGACGCATTGATGACGTCGTTATGGTGGCGTTCGGACCAATCGGACCGGTCTCCGGGCTGCTCACGACACCGGCCGTTCCGCGATGATCTTCGGGTTCGAGCCCGCGCTGAACGTCAGCTCCCGCTCCATCTCGGTGACGCTGCCGTCCTTGCCCACCACCCGCAGCGACGCCCGGGTGGTGGACCGCACCGGGTCGATCTCGATGCTGGTCACCTCGATCCGCTCGACCGAGGCGTAGCGCTGCTCGATCGCCTCCGGCCCGGCCTGCCGCAGCGACCCCGAGGTCAGCGCGTAGGCGGCGGCGGCGTCCTCGACCACCTGCCGGAAGTACTGCTCGGTGCGGTCGCCCATGACCCCGGGGTCGGTCTGCGCGGACAGCAGCGCCGCACTGCTCACCGTGGTGCGCGACGGCTCCACCGGCCCGCTCGTGGGCCTGCTCGCGGTGGCGCTGGGCCGCGCGGTCACCGTCGGGTCCGCCGGGCCGGGGGGGTCCGCCGGGTCCGCGGGGTCCGCTTGGTCCCCGGCCGGGGCGGACGCCGTGGGGACCGCCGACCGGCTCCGCCTGCCCGTGGACGGGGTCGGCGAGGTCGTCGGGTTCTCCCGGACCGTGTCGGGCCCCCGGTCGGCCGTCGTGGGCGCGTCGGGTTGCAGCGGCTCACCGCTGGGCAGGCCGGGCAGGGCGTCCACCTGGCCGGGGTCGCGGGGGGCGCTCATCAGCACCACGGCAGCGAACGACAGGCCGACCACCACCAGGATGGCCGCGCTCACCGAGAACCAGGCCGCCCGCCGCCAGCTGCGCGGCGGGGTGACCGACGCCGGGATGGTGCCCAGGTCGAACTTGGCCAACCCGGTCGCCGGGCCGTCGCGGCGCGAGGCGGGTTCGGGCAGCAGCACGACCGGCAGCGGCAGCACCACCGTGTCGGCGTCGGCGCCGGTCCGGTCGACCCGGTCACCCGCCCGGTCGGCCCTGCTGTCCGCGCCGGGGGTCCAGACGGCCACGCCGTCGTCCCAGTCGTCCGCCCGGTCGGGCCAGCCGCCCACCTCGTCGGGCCAGTCGCCCGTCGGTCCGGCCCAGTCGCCGGGCCAGCCGTCGACCTCGTCGGCCCGGTCGTCCTCGGGCCACGCGGGCTCCGCCTCGGTCAGCCGGTGCCTGCCCCGTTCCCCCGTGCTCGCCATGCGCGCGGACTCCTCGGTCGGTGTCCGGCCAGGGCGACCCCGGCCGGCAGGAGCGCCAGCCTAAGTCGTTGCCGAGGGTTTTCCTCCGCACCCCGTTCTCGCTGGTCAGCTCACGCTTCCGAGTGAATTTCCCAGTCTGATCGGGACGCGGCGTGTCAGGAGTTGCTGCGGTAGCGCTCCATCGTGGTGGACAGCGACTTGCCCGCCACCGCCGCCGACGCCGCACCCAGGACGACCGCCAGCACGTCGGCGAACCCGTCGCCGCCGGAGAGCAGCCAGGCGAGCGCGGCACCCGCCGTGGTCACCCCGGCCACCGGCCAGCGCGACCGCACGTACTGCGACACCGCGGCGCCGCTGGCGCCCCGCTTGCCCGCGGCGGAGTTGAGCAGCGCCAGGTACCCGACGTTGCCCAGGACGGCCACGATGGCGACGATGACCACGATCAGCGCGATGAGACCCATGCGACCAGTCTGCCCCAGTCGCGCGGCACCGGAATGGGGGAAGCCCCCCATTCATCCCTGAAGTCGCCCCGGCCTCAGCGGCCGAGCTTGCCCCGGCCCAGGTCGAGCAGCGCCATCGCCAGCGTGCGACCGGCCGGGCCCAGCTCGCGGTAGCGGGCCAGCACGTCCATCTCGCGGTTGACCACGATCCGCGGCCCACCGGCGGCCATCCGGGCGGCGCCGATCGTGCGCGACACCTCGGCGCGGCGCTTGACCAGCCGCAGGATCTCCCGGTCCAGGTCGTCGATCTCGTCGCGCAGCGCGGCGACCTCCTCCGGCTGGGGGAGTTCCACCCGGCTCGCGGTGTCGGGCAGGTCGGACGGGGCGGGGGTGTTGTCGGTCATGGGGCTCATCGCCGTGCCTCCGGCATTCTCGGTGGAGTTCCGCCGACCCCGGGCGCAACGAAGCCCCGGGTCCGTGGACTCCGGGGCTTCCTGGTGGTCTGGGTTCCTACACCACCGCGGGAGCCGGAGTCCGGTTCCCGTAAAAAAAGTCGGCGTAGGTCAGCACGCGAACATCGTGGCACAGATCCGCCATTCGGTCGAGCGGCCTCCCACGGAGTAGGAACGCCCACCCACGGCGGTTCGTCGGTGCCCCCGAGTACCGTGATCGGCACGATGGAAGCTCTCTTCGACCTCCCCGCCACCCCCCGTCCGCCCGCGCGCGCGGGCGTGGACCCCGTGCACCCCGGGGACCCCGCGACCCTGCTGGAGGGCCTCAACGACCAGCAGCGCCGCGCCGTCGAGCACACCGGCAGCCCGCTGCTGGTGGTCGCCGGCGCGGGCTCGGGCAAGACCCGGGTGCTGACCCGCCGGATCGCCTACCTGCTCGGTGCCCGGCAGGTGCACCCCGGCCAGGTCCTGGCGATCACGTTCACCAACAAGGCCGCCGCGGAGATGAAGGAGCGGGTGGCCGAGCTGGTGGGCCGCCGCGCGAACGCCATGTGGGTGTCGACCTTCCACTCCATGTGCGTGCGGGTGCTGCGCCGCGAGGCGAAGACCCTGGGCATGACGTCGAGCTTCTCCATCTACGACTCCGACGACTCCAAGCGGCTGATCACCCTGGTGGCCCGCGACCTGGACCTGGACCCGAAGCGGTACGCGGCCCGGTCGCTTGCGGTGCACATCTCCAACCTCAAGAACGAGCTGGTCGACGCCGAGACGGCCGCGGGCAACGCCACCAACGACCTGGAGCGCCGGGTCGCCGAGGTCTACGTCGAGTACCAGCGCAGGCTGCGCGAGGCCAACGCGATGGACTTCGACGACCTGATCATGCGCACGGTCGAGCTGCTGAAGACCTTCCCGGACGTGGCCGAGTACTACCACCGCCGCTTCCGCCACGTGCTGGTGGACGAGTACCAGGACACGAACCACGCGCAGTACACGTTGGTGCGCGAGCTGGTCGGGAGTCAGCAGAGCACAGGGTCAGGGGAAAACGCGGTTCCGCCTGCGGAGCTGTGCGTGGTCGGTGACGCGGACCAGTCCATCTACGCCTTCCGCGGCGCGACCATCCGCAACATCGTGGAGTTCGAGCGCGACTACCCGCAGGCCACCACCGTCCTGCTGGAGCAGAACTACCGCTCCACCCAGAACATCCTCACCGCCGCCAACGCGGTCATCTCCCGCAACCCGGACCGCCGCGACAAGCGCCTGTGGACCGCGATGGGCGACGGCGAGAAGATCGTCGCCTACGTCGGCGACAACGAGCACGACGAGGCCAACTTCGTCGCGGGCGAGATCGACCGCCTGGTCGACGCGGGCGTCGCCAACAACTCCGACGTGGCGGTCTTCTACCGCACCAACAACCAGTCCCGGGTGTTCGAGGAGATCTTCATCCGGCTGGGCCTGCCGTACAAGGTCGTCGGCGGCGTCCGCTTCTACGAGCGCCGCGAGATCCGCGACGCGGTCGCCTACCTGCGGGTGCTGGCCAACCCGGAGGACACGGTGAGCCTGCGCCGCATCCTCAACGTGCCCAAGCGCGGCATCGGCGAGCGCGCCGAGGCCTGCGTCGCCATGCACGCCGAGCGCGAGCGCGTCTCGTTCAACACCGCCCTGCGCGCCGCCACCGAGGGCCGCGTGGCCATGCTCAACCCCCGCTCCCAGCGGGCCATCGCCGGTTTTGTCGAACTCCTCGACGGCCTCCGCCGCTTCGTCGACGACGGCCAGGACGTCGCCGAGGTCCTCGACGCGGTCCTGGAGCAGACCGGCTACCGGGCCGAGCTGGAGGCCAGCGACGACCCGCAGGACGCCTCCCGCCTGGAGAACCTGACGGAGCTGATCACGGTCGCCCGCGAGTTCACCGAACTCCCGGACGCCCCGGAGGACGACGCCCCGGAGGGCTCGGCCCCGATCGAGACCACCGGCCCCGCCGCGGGCACCCTCGCCGCCTTCCTGGAGCGGGTCTCCCTGGTCGCCGACGCCGACCAGGTCCCGGACGAGGACGACACCGGCGGCGTGGTCACCCTGATGACCCTGCACACCGCCAAGGGCCTGGAGTACCCGGTCGTGTTCAGCACCGGCTGGGAGGACGGCATCTTCCCGCACATGCGCGCCCTGAGCGACCCGGTCGAGCTGGCCGAGGAGCGCAGGCTCGCCTACGTGGGCATCACCCGGGCCCGCGAACGCCTGTACCTCTCCCGGGCCATCGTCCGCTCGGCGTGGGGCCAGCCCATGACCAACCCGGCCTCCCGCTTCTTCGACGAGATCCCCGCCGACCTCCTCGACTGGCGCCGCCTGGGCCCCGAGCGCTCCAGCCCCGTCCGCGCCACCACCTTCGGCTCGGGCGGTGGCGGCGGTGGGGGCACCGCCCGCTCCGCCTTCGGCTCCCGGGGCACCCGCGGCCAGGCCACCCGGGGCTGGCAGGACACCGCCGCCCTGGCCCTCGAGGTCGGCGACCGGGTCAACCACGACAAGTACGGCCTCGGGCGGGTCGTGGCCACCGACGGCCAAGGCCCCCGCACCACCGCGACGATCGACTTCGGCACCGCGGGCACCATCCGCCTGATGCTCATCGGCTCGGTCCCGATGGTGAAGCTCTAGCCACCCGCGCCCCGCCGCGCCCTCCGGAGGCGCGGCGGGCACCGCTCACACGACCGCTTGGTAGGCCCACACGCCGGCGTCGTGCACCAGCGGCAGCCCGGTCGGTGAGGTCCACGGCTGCTGCGCCCGGCCCGCGCAGCACCCGGATCCCGGCAGGTGCGGGCGGGAGGTCGTCCACCGGGCCGTCGGAGCCGCAGGGCGCAGTCCTCGACCAGGGCCATCGCGGCCACCGCCGTCACCGGCTCGGTCATCGACGAGATGCGGAAGAGGGTGTCGCGGGTCAGACCACCGGCCATCGGCACGTGCGTCTCGCCGCCGCGGTCAACCAGGGCGACCAGACCGGGCGCGGAGCCGCGCTCGACGTGGTCGGCGAGCCCGGCGCGACAGCGGTCGAGGCGGGTGGGGGAGAAGCCGGCCACGCCCCGTAACCTGGCCCTCGAATATCCGTTCGAAAAGTGTCGTACCCCTGCGGTTGACTGTCCCCATGATCAGGACAGGGGCGCCGGGCACTGCTCCGCGGGCGCGGGGCGCGGTGTTGCGGGTGCCGAGTGCCGCGTCAGAGGCGCACGCCGCGGGCGGCCAGCCAGGGCACCGGGTTGAGCTTGCGGCCGCTCTCGTCCCAGATCTCCAGGTGCAGGTGCGGGCCGGTGGACTGGCCGCGGTTGCCGATGTGGGCGATGAGCTGACCGGCCTTGACCTTCTGGCCCTCGCGGATCACGTAGTCGTTCACGTGCCCGTAGACCGAGATGGTGCCGTCGTCGTGCTGGACGCGGACCCAGAGGCCGAAGCCGCTGGCCGGACCGGCCTCGAGCACGACGCCGTCGGCCAGGGAGACGATCGGGGTGCCGATGCGGTTGGCGATGTCGACACCGTAGTGGGTGACGCCCCAGCGGGCGCCGAAGCCGGAGGTGAAGGTGCCCTCGGCGGGGCTGACGACCTTGGGCCGGGCGGCCTCTTCCTCGGCGGCCTTCTGCTGGGCGATGCGCTGGTCGCGGGCCTGGACCACGCGCTCGGTGCTGGCCATCTTCTGGGCTTCGACGACCGCGTCGGCGGACTCGTCGACCTGCAGCAGCTCGGGGGTGGCGGTGGAGGCGCCGCGGGCGTCGCCGCCCAACCCCATCGTGGAAGTCGTGTTTCGAACGCCCGCCAGCGGGACAATCTCATCGGAGGCGGTGCCCGCCGCAGCGGATTGGAGGGTCTGTCCGGCGGCAGCCGCGGCGAAGGCGCCGACGGCGACGGCCGCGACCACGACCCGGCCGCGCAGGGCCGAGGACGGCGGGGCGATGCGGTGAGCGCCGCGAGCTCGGGACGAGGGACGTTCGAGAGCTTCGTCGAGCGCGGTGAACTGCTGCTCACCGTTGGTGCGATGTCGAGACAAGACCTAGCCTTCCGCCTTCGGGGAGGCCGATTCGAACACCCGGCTCGCGGGGGCGGGCCGTGCGGTGCGGACACCGGGCGGGGGATCCCGGGCGGGTCGGCGGACTGGATGCCTTCCCTGTCCCATTCGTGATCGGACTGTGACAACGGACCCGGGGACAGTAACGGTGGCGCGGCGAGCCGGGCAACAGCAAGCGGCCTGTCGAATCGGCGCGGCTTTCCGTGAAAAGCTGGCGAGCAGCCATTACTACGCAAAGTTAAGTCGAGGTCACAGGCTCAATGTGACCGGCGTCTCGTTTATCGGCCCCCTCGGGTGGCAACCATCAGTCCAGACGCGCGTCCGGCAGCGTCGTCGATCACTCCTGTCCGGACGCCGTTGATCACGAAGTGGTCCCACGCCTTACCAACCCCTGGACGTCCGGTGCCCCCGCCGTCGCGGAGCGTGCGCGGCGTTGCGCCGAGTAGGCGTTCTCCGGCACCCGCGGCGCGGGTCGACTGCCCCGGGTGGCCCCCATTGCTACGTTGGCGACGATGAACTCGCGGACCCCAGCGCCCGGCACCGCGGCGCCAGACCGGCCGGACGGCGCGGTCGACCCGTCCAGGCTCCCCACCCCGGGCGACCGGGTGGGGTGGGCGGAGGCCCCCGCCCGGATCCGGGTGGCGCTCGGACTGGCCGCGGGCGCCGCCGCGCTCCAGGTCGTGGGCTGGGTGCTCGGCCCGGTGGCCGACGCGCCGCCCCCCGGCTTCACCGCGCTGCCGCTGCTGGTCCTGCTCGCCCTGCTGCCCCCGGTCCTGGCGGCCGTCGCCTTCGCCAGGGGTCGGGCGCTGTTCGGCGCGAGCGTGCTGGTCGGCGCCGCCGCGCTGCTGCCCGGCAGGCTGCTGCTCGACGCCCAGTTCCTCGTCGACCCGCTCTACGCCTCCCGGCCCGAGGTCACCGTGGTGCACAGCCTGCAACCGCTGAGTGCGGGCGCGGGCCTGTGGCCGCTGCTGCTCGGGCACGTCCTCGGGCTGGTGGCCGGTGCGCTGGCGTTCGGCCACCGGTCGGCCGAGGTCGGCACCCCCTACGCCGCCGAGTTCGAGGACCCCGCCACCGAGCGCGCCGAGGACCCGGGCGCGGAGCGCGTCGAGGCGCCGCACAGCAGGCCGATGGCCGCGCTGGTGCTCGGGGGGCTCGCGGGGGTCGCGCTGCTGGCCCGGCCCTACACCTCCGACAACCCCTTCCAGCTGGCCGACGGCGCCATGGGCGGCCGGGTGCTCCCCGGGGTCGGCCTGTTCGCGCTGGCGGTGCTGCTGCCCCTCGCGGCCGTGTTCGCCGCGACCAGCGGCTACCGCTCCGTGGTGGCCGGGGTGCCCACGGGCCTGCTGGCCGGTGTCGCGGCCGTCGCCGCGCCGAACGTCGCGGCGGGCCTGTTCGCCGACGGGCTGCACGTGGCGCCCGGACCGGTCGTCGCACTGCTCTTCGCGACCGCCACGCTGGTGGTCGCGTGGGGGGTCGCGGCCGGGAGGCGGCTGCCCGACAGCTCCGCGAAGACCTTCGACGCCCCGGCGACCGGCGGCCTCGGGCTGCACCGCGCCGCGGGGGCCGTCGGGCTGGTGACGGTCGCCTTCGCGCTGATCGCCTACCTCGGCCGCCAGTTGGTGCTCCCCCCGGAGCTGCCCGAGCCGGTGGAGTACTCCAACAGGCTGTTCCTGCCCGGCGCGCTGGGCCTGGCGGTGCTGTCCGCGGCGCTCCTCGTGCCCGCCCTCGCCGCCGCCGCGCGGCCCGCGTTCACCGTCGCCCTCGCGGTGGTCCCGCTGGCGGGCGTCGCCGCGCTGGACTCCGCGGTCACCGCGACCGAGGCGAGCCCGCTGATCAGCGCGGGCACCGGCGCGCTGGCGGCGGGTTCGGCGATCGCCGCCGCACTGGTCGCCGCCGTGCTCGCCGCGGTGGCGGGCAGCGCCGAGCGCGACGACGCCCAGGACGGCGGCGGGGCCGTCGACCCGGCCGGGCGCCAGGTCAATCCCGTGCTCGCCGCCCCGGCCGCCGCCGCGGCCCTGTTCGCCGTCGGCGCCTTCGGCCTGCCCGCCCTGCGCGCCCCCGACTTCGTCTCCCCCGGCATCTGGGCCGACTTCCGGCTCACCTCCTGGGGGCTGCTCACCGCCTTGGCCGCGGTCCTCGCGGCCACCGCGCTGGCCCTGTTCTCCCGGCCCGCCCGGGGCGCCGCGCTGCTGCTGGGCGCCGCGCTGCTCGTCGGCGTGCGGGCGCTGGAGTACCCGCTCACCGCCGCGCGCGCCGAGGGCGCCACCCCCGGCCCGGGCACCTGGCTCGCGCTGGCCGCCGCCGCGGCGCTGCTGGTGGCCGCCGCGGTCGCCGCGGCGGCCAAGCCCCACCGGCGGCGCCGGTGAGCAGGCTGCGGGTCGTCCTCGCCGAGCTGGGCTCCCCCGGGTCGGGTCCGGCCGGGGTGCACGCGGTGGCGCGGGAACTGCGCGACGCGGGCGTCGAGGTGATCCACACCGGACCGGTGGCCGACCCCGGCCTGGTCGTGGCCGCCGTCCTGCAGGAGGACGCCGACGCGGTCGCCGTCGCCGAGCGGGCCGACGAGGTGGCCGCGCTGCTCGCCGCGGCGGACGCGGACGACATCGCCGTGGTGACCCTGGAGACCGCGCTGAGCTGGGCCGAAGCCGAACTCGGGTGACCGGCGACACGCCTGGTGATTGAACTCACGACTACTCGTGACCTACCTCACCGGGTGTGCCGTGTCAACGGAAAACCGACCTCGCTAGGGTTCCGTGACGTCCGACAGCAGCACGTCGACACCGGAGTCAGGAGACTGTCGAGTGGACCTGTACGAGTACCAGGCGAAGGATCTCTTCGCCGCCCACGGGGTCCCGGTCCTTCCGGGCGACGTGGCGAGCACGCCCGAGGAAGCCCGCGCGATCGCGGAGAAGCTCGGGCAGACCGTTGTGATCAAGTCGCAGGTCAAGACCGGCGGTCGGGGCAAGGCGGGCGGTGTCAAGCTCGCCGACGACCCCGCCGACGCGCAGACCAAGGCCGAGGCGATCCTCGGCCTGGACATCAAGGGCCACATCACCCGCAAGGTGCTGGTGACCGTGGCGTCCGACATCGCGCAGGAGTACTACTTCTCCTTCCTGCTCGACCGGACCAACCGGACCTTCCTCGCCATGGCCTCGGCCGAGGGCGGCATGGAGATCGAGCAGCTCGCGGTCGAGCGCCCCGAGGCCCTGGCCAAGGTGCCGGTGGACGCGATCAAGGGCGTCGACCTGGCCAAGGCCAAGGAGATCGTGACCGCGGGCAAGTTCCCCGAGGCCATCGCCGACCAGGCCGCCGAGGTCGTCGTCAAGCTCTGGGAAGCCTTCGTCGGCGAGGACGCCACGCTGGTCGAGGTCAACCCGCTGGTGCGCGACCCCCAGGACAAGATCATCGCCCTGGACGGCAAGGTCACCCTGGACGAGAACGCCGGTTTCCGGCACCCCGCCCACGCGGACCTGGTCGACCAGGACGCGGAGGACCCGCTGGAGGCCGCGGCCAAGGCCAAGGACCTCAACTACGTCAAGCTCGACGGCGAGGTCGGCATCATCGGCAACGGCGCCGGTCTGGTCATGTCCACCCTGGACGTGGTGGCCTACGCGGGCGAGAAGCACAAGGGCGTCAAGCCCGCGAACTTCCTCGACATCGGCGGCGGCGCCTCGGCCGAGGTCATGGCCAACGGCCTGAGCATCATCCTGGGCGACACCGACGTGAAGTCGGTCTTCGTCAACGTCTTCGGCGGCATCACCTCCTGCGACGCGGTCGCCAACGGCATCGTCTCCGCCCTGGGCATCCTGGGCGACAAGGCCACCAAGCCGCTGGTCGTGCGCCTGGACGGCAACAACGTCGACGAGGGCAGGCGGATCCTGGCCGAGGCCAACCACCCGCTGGTGACCGTCGTGGACACGATGGACAACGCGGCCGACAAGGCCGCCGAGCTCGCGGCTGGGGCGTGACGACATGGCAATCTTCCTGACCAGTGAGTCCAAGGTCATCGTGCAGGGCATGACCGGCTCCGAGGGCACCAAGCACACCGGCCGGATGCTCAAGTCCGGCACCAACATCGTCGGCGGGGTGAACCCGCGCAAGGCGGGCACCAAGGTCGAGATCGAGGGCGCGAGCCTGCCGGTCTTCGCGTCCGTCGCCGAGGCGATGGAGGCCACCGGCGCCGACGTCACGGTGATCTTCGTGCCGCCGAAGTTCGCCAAGGACGCCGTCCTCGAGGCGATCGACGCGGGCATCGGCCTCGCCGTCGTCATCACCGAGGGCATCCCGGTGCACGACTCGGCGTACTTCTGGGCGCACGCGGTGGCCACCGGCAACAAGACCCGGATCATCGGCCCGAACTGCCCCGGCCTGATCAGCCCCGGGCAGTCGAACGCGGGCATCATCCCGGCCGACATCACCGGCCCCGGCAAGATCGGTCTGGTGTCGAAGTCGGGCACCCTGACCTACCAGATGATGTACGAGCTCAACGACATCGGCTTCTCCTCGGCCGTGGGCATCGGCGGCGACCCGATCATCGGGACCACGCACATCGACGCGCTCGCCGCGTTCGAGGCCGACCCGGAGACCGAGCTGATCGTGATGATCGGCGAGATCGGCGGCGACGCCGAGGAGCGGGCCGCGGCCTACATCAAGGAGAACGTCACCAAGCCGGTCGTCGGCTACGTGGCGGGCTTCACCGCCCCCGAGGGCAAGACCATGGGCCACGCGGGCGCCATCGTCTCCGGCTCCGCGGGCACCGCGCAGGCGAAGAAGGAGGCCCTCGAGGCCGCGGGCGTCAAGGTCGGCAAGACGCCGTCGGAGACCGCCGCGCTGGCGCGGGAGCTGTTCGCCGCCAAGTAGTACGCGGGACCACCACCGGGAGGGCCGGGCGCCGAGCGCGCCCGGCCCTCCCGCGTCCGCGATCACCGCACCCCCGACTGGTGTACCGTCCGGGCTCGTATCCGTTTCGCGGTCGGTGGAACCGGGGTGCCCCCGAGATCGTCCGACCGCCGGGCGGACCCAGCGGCGACCACGGTGTCGGCGGTGGGCAGAGCACCCGGAATGTCCCTGTCGCGTCGAGCGAGTCGAGGAGAGCACGCGATGAGTTACCCAGGCGGAGCACCGGGTGGTTACCCGGGACCGGGCCAGCAGCAGCCCGCCCCGAACTACGGCCCCCCGCCGTCGTCGTCGGGCGTCAAGCTCACCTTGGCGCAGATCCTCAGCCTGGTGGGCGCGGGGCTCGGCCTGCTGAACCTGTTCCTCGGCTTCGCCCCGGCCGTCGACCTGGGCCCGTCGTTCTTCGAGGGCTACGTCGGCTGGGTGCCCGCCCTGCTGCTCACCGGCGGCCTGCTCGGGCTCGCCGCCATCCTGCCCGGCGACAAGAAGGCGGGCCTGCTCCCGTCGGCCGTTGTCGTGCCGGTCACCTTCGCCTTCCTGTTCAGCGTCTTCGTCGGCGGCAGCCTCGGCGCGGGCGGCATCCTGATCCTCATCTTCGGCCTGCTGGAGATGATCGTGGTCGTGGTGGCGTACCTGTTCGAGCTGGGCGTCCTCAAGCCGCCGCAGCCGCGGCAGCAGGTGCCGTTCCACCCGCAGCAGGGCCAGTTCCCGCCGCAGCAGCAGCCCGGGGGCTTCAACCCGCCGTCGGGTCAGTTCCAGAGCCCGTACGGGCAGCCCGCCACCGGGCAGCAGACCACGTTCGCCCCGCAGCAGGGCCAGTTCGGGCAGCCGCAGCAGCCGCCGCCCGGCACCCCGCCGGGTGGTCACCCCACCCAGGGCTGAGACGACCCAGGAGCGGGCACCGGGATTCCCGGTGCCCGCTTTTCCGTTCACCCGCAAGCGCACCCCCCGGCCCGGCGCGCCTGACCCGCCGCCCCCGACCCGGGTGCGACAGTGGGGCGCATGGCGTTGCTGCACCCCGGCCCCCGTTCCGACAGGCGGACCGAGCAGGGCAGGCCCGCGCCCGCCCCCGCTCCGGCGCCGGTCAGGGTGCTCGCCGTGGCCGCGATCGGTCCGCTGCTCCTCGGCTACACCGCGGTGGCCGCGCTCCTGGCGGTCACCACCGCGACGGCGGCCGGGGCGCAGTTCAGCACCGCCGGTGTGCTCGCCGCCGCCGTCCCCGGGTGGCTGGCCGCGCACCAGGTCCCGGTGTCCATCCAGGGCAGCGAACTCGGCGCCCTGCCGCTGCTGCCCACGATCGGCGTGGCGCTGCTGGCGTGGCGCACCGCCGCGCGAGCCGTCACCCGCCTCGGCGTCGGCACCCCCCGGGTGGCGGTGCGGGTCGTCGGCACGATCGCGGGCGCGCACGCCGTGCTCGGCCTCGCGCTGGCGCTGCTCTCCGCCGGTGGTCCCGCCACCGTCGACCCGCTCGCGGGCCTGTACTACCCGGCGCTGCTGTCCGGGACCGCCGCCGCGGTCGGCGTGCTGCCCCGATCCGGTCTGCTGCGGACGATCCGCGAACGCGTCGACCCGTTCGCCCTGCGCGGGCTGAAGGCCGGGCTGCTCGGGGTGGGTGTCCTGTTCGCCGTGGGCACCGCGGTCGTCGTGGCCGCGCTGCTCGCCTCCTTCGGCACCGCCCGCGACCTGTTCGCCGCCGACGGGGTGGGCAGCGCGACGGGGATGCTGTTGCTGTCAGCCGGTTACCTGCCCAACGCCGCCGTCGCCGCCACCGGGTTCATCGCCGGACCGGGCTTCGCGCTCGGCCAGGTCGGCGTCGGCGTGGTCGGCGCCACCGGCGGGGCGGTCCCCGCGCTGCCGCTGCTCGCCGCGCTGCCGGAGCAGCACGCGCCCTGGTGGCCCGCGCTGTGCGTGCTGCCCGCCGCGGTCGGCTGCCTGGTCGGCTGGGCGCTGCGCACCGCCGCCCCCACCCCGACCGGCAGGCTGCGCGCGGTCGCGGTGGCCGCGGTGGTGGTGGCCATGGCGTTCGCCGTGTTCGCGGGCAGCGCGGGCGGTGCCCTCGGCAGCGGCCCGTTCCACCCGCTCGACCTGCGCGCCGCCTGGCTGTCCCTGGCGCTGGTGCTGTGGATCGGGGTCCCCGGGGCGGTCGTGGCGTGGACCGCGGGCCCGCGCCCCGTCCCTGTCCGGGACGAGGAGCCCCACCCCACCGACTCCGATGAGCCCGGTGGCGCAGGCGGTGCGGACGATGAGACCGAAGAGGACAGCAGCGCGGAGAACGACGACCGCGTGACCGACAACACCGCCCCCGACACCGGGACCGAGGCCGACGACGCGACCCCGGACACCGGCGCGAGCGGTGCCGAGGACAGCGGGGACCGGCCCGCCGACCGCGACTCGGGCCGCTGACCAAGGTCAAGTCCGCACCGCTTACGCTGGGGCCACCCCCAACCGGTTCCCGCCGCTGCCCCAGGAGTCCGTGCTGAGCGCCCAGTACCAGCCCGCCGCCCCGGCCAGGATCGTCGTCCTGGTGTCCGGCGCGGGCACCCTGCTGCAGGCCCTGCTCGACGAGGCCGGGCAACCGCACTTCCCGGCGCGGATCGTGGCCGTCGGCGCCGACCGGGCGAACATCGAGGGCATCGCCCGCGCCGAGCGGGCGGGCGTCCCCGCCTTCGCCGTGCGCGTGGCCGACCACCCCGACCGGGCCGCCTGGGACGAGGCGCTCACCGCGGCCGTCGCCGCGCACGAGCCCGACCTGGTGGTGTCCGCGGGGTTCATGAAGATCCTCGGACCGGCGTTCCTGGACCGCTTCGGCGGCCGGGTCATCAACACCCACCCCGCCCTGCTGCCGTCGTTCCCCGGCGCGCACGCCGTCGCCGACGCGCTCGCGCACGGCGTCCGCTACACCGGCAGCACGGTGCACCTGGTCGACGGCGGCGTCGACACCGGCCCGATCATCGCCCAGGAGCCGGTGCCGGTGCACGCGGGCGACGACGAGGCGGGGCTGCACGAACGGATCAAGGCGGTGGAGCGGCGACTGCTGGTCGAGGTGGTCGCAGGCATGGCCCGGCAGGGCTACACCGTGGACGGACGAAAGGTGAGCATCCCGTGACGGATACCGCGCAGCGCAGGCCGGTTCGCCGAGCCCTGGTCGGCGTGTCGGACAAGGCGGGCCTGCTCGAGCTGGCGTCGGGCCTGCACGCGGCCGGGGTGGAGATCGTGTCCACCGGCGGCACCGCGAGGGCGATCGCCGACGCGGGCGTGCCGGTCACCCCGGTCGAGCAGGTCACCGGCTTCCCCGAATCGCTCGACGGGCGGGTCAAGACCCTGCACCCGGGGGTGCACGCGGGGCTGCTGGCCGACACGCGCAACCCGGAGCACGTGGCGCAGCTCGGCGAACTGGACATCGCGCCGTTCGACCTGCTGGTGGTCAACCTCTACCCGTTCGTGAAGACGGTCGCCTCCGGCGCGTCGCCGGACGAGTGCGTCGAGCAGATCGACATCGGCGGACCGGCGATGGTCCGCGCCGCGGCGAAGAACCACGCCTCGGTGGCCGTGGTGGTCGACCCGGCCCGCTACGACTGGGTGCTCGCCGAGGTCGCCGCGGGCGGCTTCACCCTGCCCGACCGGCAGCGCCTGGCCGCCGCCGCCTACCGGCACACCGCCTCCTACGACGTGGCGGTCGCCACCTGGATCGGCGGCGAGCTGGCCCCCGACGACGAGGGCTCCGGCTTCCCCGGCTGGACCGGCGCCACCTGGGACCGCCGCGCGGTCCTGCGCTACGGCGAGAACCCGCACCAGAAGGCCGCCCTGTACGCCCGCGGCGACGGCGCCACCGGCCTGGCCACCGCCGAGCAACTGCACGGCAAGGAGATGTCCTACAACAACTACGTCGACGCCGACGCGGCCTGGCGCTCGGCGCACGACCACGCCTCGGCCTGCGTGGCGATCATCAAGCACGCCAACCCGTGCGGCATCGCGGTGTCCGACGTGGACATCGCAGAGGCGCACCGCAACGCGCACGCCTGCGACCCGCTGAGCGCCTTCGGCGGGGTCATCGCGGTCAACCGCGAGGTCAGCGTGGCCATGGCCGAGCAGGTCGCGGAGATCTTCACCGAGGTCATCGTGGCCCCGGCCTACGCCGACGGCGCGGTCGAGGTGCTGACCCGCAAGAAGAACATCCGCATCCTCCTCGCCGAGCCCCCGCAGCGCGGCGGCGTCGAGCTGCGCCCGATCTCCGGCGGCCTCCTGGTGCAGCAGGCCGACGCGATCGACGCCGAGGGCGACGACCCCGCCAAGTGGACACTGGCCACCGGCGCCCCCGCCGACGAGGCCACCCTGGCCGACCTGGCCTTCGCCTGGCGCTCCTGCCGGGCGGTCAAGTCGAACGCCATCGTCATCGCCAAGGGCGGCGCCACGGTCGGCTGCGGCATGGGCCAGGTCAACCGGGTCGACGCGGCCAAGCTCGCGGTGACCAGGGCGGGCGACCGCGTCCCCGGCTCGGTGGCCGCCTCCGACGCCTACTTCCCGTTCCCGGACGGCCTGGAAACCCTGGTGCAGGCCGGGGTCAAGGCCATCGTCCAACCGGGGGGGTCGGTCCGCGACGGCGAGGTCATCGCCGCCGCCGAGGCCGCGGGCGTCACCGTCTACCTGACCGGCACCCGCCACTTCGCCCACTAGGCAACGCCGACAGCGCCCGGTCCCCGACGGGGGCCGGGCGCTGTTCGCCGTCAGTCCTCGACCACCCGGCGCGCCTGCCTGCCGGTGGCGATCAGCTCCCCGCCCCGCGACCACACCTCGCTGGCGTCCACGCACCAGCCGCCCGCCGCGTGCTCGGTCCGGATCCGCAGCAGCGACCACTCCCGCGCGTCGAACCCCGGGGCGCCCTCGGCGAAGTGCACCGCCAGGTCCACCGTCGGCACCGGCACCGCGGAGGTCCGCACCGCGTACAGCCCGGGCGCCAGCGCGTCGAGCAGCAGCGCCGCCGCCGACTCCGGGCGCGCGGGCGGGTCGAACATCCTGGCCCACCCCACCAGTTCCGCCACCTCACCGCCGCCCAGCGGGACCGCGCCCACCGGTCGGACCTCCAGGTGCTCGGCGAACGGCACCAGGTGCCCGGGGAAGTCGAACCCCGGCACGTCGTCCGGGCCCGGCGCGCTCGGCGGGGGCGGCCCTGGCAGCACCGGGCCGGTGGTGCTGCGCCCGAACGTCGCGGTGGCCAGGACCGCCACCCGGTCCTCGGCGGTCAGCTCGGCGGTGGCGGTGGACGAACTGCGGCCCGCCTTGACCAACCGCGTCGCGACCCGGACGGTGTCGGTGCGCACCGAGCTGAGGTAGCTCACGTGCAGCGACCGGGCCGCCAGCCCCGGCACCCGCCGCCCGGCGTGGTCGAGCACCAGCCCGGCCAGCAGCCCGCCGTGCGCCCCGGTCCACGAGCGCCAGCTCGGCGCGATGGCATCCGCCTCGATCGTCTCGGACATGGCGCTCCTCGGTGGTGCAAAGCAACTGACTGGCAAACTAGCGCACCCGACCGCCCGCCGGAGCGTGACGTGACCGACCCGCCGGGACCGCCCGCCCGCGATCTTCACCGGGTTGGGGATCTCCGGTTGACAGGGTCGCTGAGCTGGGTACTGTATGCCCAAGTCGAACTTGTGTTCGATGGACTGTCGGGAGTGGAGACCCGGCGGTCCACCGCCGCCTTCCCCGCGGCGTCGCGCGTATTGAGCGGTACGCGTGCCGACGGGAGAGGTGTGGCGTGTGGTCGTGGGTTGCTTCCGACAGGGGGAGACTGCCGGGAGCAACCCACACCCCCGCCTCCACCACCGCACCTGTTTCCCCCGCCGCGCACTGCGCCCTTGCACCCCGCGCCTCCGCGCCCTGTCCTCCCGCGCGGAGTACCTCGCCGTGCGCCGCACTCCGCACCGCATTCCGTGCCCCTGCACTCCGCGCCTTTGCGCCGCGCGCCTCCGCGCTCTGTGCCTTCATGTGCTGCGCGTCGCCGAGTTCCGCGCCCCGCACCCCTGTGCGCCCTGCACTCCGTGCTTCCGTGCCCCGCGCCTTCGCGTGCTGTGCCTCGCTGTGTGCCGAACTCCGTGCCCCTGCGTCCCGCGCCCCCGTGTACCGGATCTCCGTGCCCTGTGCCTCGCCGTGCTCCTCTGCATCTCATGCCCCTGCATCCCGCGCCTCTGTGCCCCGCGCCCTCGCGTGCTGTGCCTCGCCGTGCGTCGTGTCTCGGTGTGCCGTGCCTCGCCATGGGGTGAGGCACGCTGCGCCTCGCCGCTCGCCCTGGCGTGCCCCGTCCTGGTGCGGCGTGCCTCGCCGTGGAGCCCGGTCCGGGGGCGGTCGGCGCCCCCGGTCGCGTGTGGCCGATCGGTCGTGCCCCGGTGCCCTCCGGTCGGGCGCGGCGGTGGTCGGCGTGTCCTCGCCTGAGTTCGCGTCCCGTGCCGCCGACCGGGACGCCGACCGGTTGGCCGCCGCCCTCGCCGCCTCCGCGCCCACCGCCGAGACGCTGCCGCTCCGGGCCGACCTCGCCGCCCTGTTCCCCTGGGGCGGTCTCCGGCGCGGTGGCACGGTCGTCGTGCACCGGTCCACCGCCCTGCTGCTCGCCCTGCTCGCCGAGGCCACCGGGGCGGGGTCCTGGGGCGCGGTCGTCGGCCTGCCGCGGTTGGGGGTGGTCGCCGCCGCCGAACTCGGCGTGCAGGTGGAGCGGTTGGCGCTGGTGCCCGCGCCGGGGGCGGAACTGGGTGCCGTGGTCGCCGCGCTGCTCGACGGGTTCGACGTGGTGGCGGTCGCCGCGCCGCGGGTTGCCGACGCGCTGGCGCGCAGGCTCTCCGCCCGTGCCCGCGGTCGGAAAGCCGTCCTGCTGTCCCTCGGTGCCTGGCCCGGCGCCGAGGTGGAACTGCGGTCCGAGGGGGACCGGTGGTGGGGGCTGGGCTCGGGGCACGGCCACCTGCGCGGGCGGACGACGCTCGTGCGCGCCGGGGGTCGGGGCGCCGCAACCCGTCCGGTCCAGCGCTTCATCACACTGCAAGGTGAATCGATCCCACCTGCCTTGACGCATTCGATCATCGAACATATGTTCGACACGTCCGCAACCGCCGAACCGGGGGGAGACCGGTGATCCGCCTGTTCGTCGTCTGGTGCCCGGACTGGCCCGTGGTCGCCGCGGGCCGGGTCGCCGGGCTGCCGGTCGACGCGCCCGCGGCCGTGGTGGTGGCCAACCGGGTCGTCGCGGCGAACGCGGCCGCCCGGGGTGCGGGCGTGGGGCGGGGCGTGCGCCGCCGGGAGGCGCAGGGGCGCTGCCCGGACCTGGTGGTGCTCCCGGACGACCCGGACCGCGACGCCCGGCTGTTCGAACCGGTGGCGGCGGCGGTGGAGCGGCTGGCCGTGGGGGTCGAGGTGGTGCGCCCCGGGGTGGTGGCCGTGCCCGCCCGTGGCCCGGCCGCGTACTTCGACTCCGAGGCCGACGTCGCCGAGCGGCTGATCGACCAGGTGGCCGCCGCGGCCGACGCGGAGTGCGTGGTGGGGGCGGCAGACGGGCTGTTCGCCGCCACCCTCGCCGCGCACCGCGGCCTGATCGTCCCTAGTGGACGGAGCGCGGACTTCCTCGCCCCGCTGGGGGTCCACGAGTTCCTGCCCGGCCGCGCCGAGCTGGTCGACCTGCTGCGCAGGCTCGGCCTGCGCACCCTCGGCGCCTTCGCCGCGCTGCCCGAGCGCGACGTCGCCTCCCGCTTCGGCGCCGACGCCGTGCTCGCGCACCGGCTGGCCCGCGGCGCGCAGGAGCGCCCGCCCGCGCGCCGCCGCCCGCCGGACGACCTCGCCGTCACCCACACCCCCGACGCCCCGGTCGACCGGGTGCAGGCCGCCGCCTTCGCCGCCCGCGGCCTCGCCGAGCGGCTGCACACCCGCCTGGCCGGGCACGGGCTGGCCTGCACCCGGCTGGCCGTCGAGGCCACCACCGCGCACGGCGAACACCTGCGCCGGGTCTGGCGCTGCGCCGAGCCGCTCACCCCGGCGGGCATCGCCGACCGGGTCCGCTGGCAGCTCGACGGCTGGCTGCTCGGCCCCGACCGCCCCACGGTCGGGATCACCCGGCTGCGCCTGGTGCCGGAGGACACCGTCGACGGCCGCGCCCTGCAACTGGAGCTGTGGCAGGGCGGGCAGGACGAACGGGCCGCCCGCGCGGCCAGGGCCATGACCCACGTGCAGGGCCTGCTCGGCCGGCAGGCGGTGCTCACCCCGGTCCTCGGCGGCGGGCGCGGCCCGGCCGACCGGGTCCGGCTGGTGCCCTGGGGCGACGAGCGCACCCCGGCCGCCCCGGCCGAACCGCCCTGGCCGGGGCGGCTGCCCGCGCCGTCGCCGTCGGTGGTGCCGGACCGGCCGCTGCCCGCCGCGGTGCTCGGCCCGGCGGGCGAGCAGGTCGGGGTGAGCGGCCGGTTCACGCTGACGGCCGAACCGGTGTCGGTCGCCGTCGAGGGCGGGCCCGCGCGCCCGGTGCTCGGCTGGGCGGGCCCGTGGCCCGCCGACGAGACCTGGTGGGACCCGGCGACCGCGCGCCGCCGGGCCCGGCTCCAGGTGCTCGTGGAATCCACTGAGGACGGTCAGACCGCGCTCCTGCTGGTGCGCGAGGACAGGAAGTGGACCGTGGAAGGGATGTACGACTGATGGCACACGACGACGACCCCGCAACCGTGCTCGACTGGTGGGACCTGGTCGACCTGGCCGCGTTGATCCCGGAACAGCGCTGTTCCCCGGAGGACGGCCCCGAGTGGCGATGAGCCGGCCGCGAGTGCCGGGGAAGCGGTAAGCGGTGGGCTGGAGCAACCCGCCGGTGCGCTGGTCGGAGTTGGAGCGAATCCTCTCCGGCCGCCCACCGGGGGTCGGCGACGGCGGCGACAGCCCGGCCTGGTCGCGCAGGCGCGACCGCTACACCGCCCCCGCGGGCGCGGGCGCGCTGAGCGCCACCGACCAGCCGGACGGCGACTCCCGGGTCCCCTACGCCGAACTGCACTGCCACTCCACCTTCAGCTTCCTCGACGGTGCCAGTTCCCCCGAGGAACTGGTCGAGGCGGCGGCCCTGCTGGGCCTGGACGCCGTGGCGATCACCGACCACGACGGCGTGTACGGGGTGGTCCGGTTCGCCGAGGCGGCCAGGGAACTGGGGGTGCGCACGGTGTTCGGCGCCGAGCTGAACCTGGGCCTGACCGCCCCGCGCAGCGGTGCCCCCGACCCGGGGGGCGAGCACCTGCTGCTCCTCGCCGACGGCCCGGACGGCTACCACGACCTGTGCCGGGTGCTCACCACCGCGCACCTCGACGGCGCGGAGAAGGGCAAACCCGCCTACGACCTGCGTGACGTCGTCGAGCAGACCCGCGAGCACTGCGTCGCGCTCACCGGCTGCCGCAAGGGCGCGGTCCGCCGGGCGCTGGCCGCCGGGGGACCCGCCGCCGCGTTCGCCGAACTGCGCGCCCTCGCGGCCTGCTACGGCGCGGACCGGGTGTTCGTCGAGCTGGTCGACCACGGCCTGCCGGAGGACTCGGTCCGCAACGACCTGCTGGCGGGGATGGCCGCCGAGCTGCGGCTGCCCACCGTGGCCACCAACGCCGTGCACTTCGACCACCCCGCCCGCGGGCGCCTGGCCGCCGTGGTGGCCGCCGTGCGCGCCCGCCGCGGCCTCGACGACCTGGCGGGCTGGCTGCCGCCCGCCCCGACCGCGCACCTGCGGTCCGGGGCCGAGATGCTGGCCCGCTTCGCCCGCCACCCCGGTGCCGTGCAGCGCGCCGCCGTGCTGGGCGTGCAGATGTCCTTCGACCTGGAGCTGGTCGCCCCGGCGCTGCCGCCGTTCGACGTGCCGCCGGGGCACACCGAGACCAGCTACCTGCGCGAGCTGACCCACCTCGGCGCCGCGGCGAAGTACGGCTCCGCAGCCGAGGCGCCACGCGCCCACGCCCAGGTGCAGCACGAGCTGCGGGTCATCGAGGAACTGGGCTTCCCCGGCTACTTCCTCATCGTGTGGGACATCGTGGAGTTCTGCCGCCGCGCCGACATCCACTGCCAGGGCCGGGGGTCGGCGGCGAACTCGGCGGTCTGCTTCGCCCTCGGTGTCACCAGGGTCGACGCGGTGCGCTGGGAGCTGCTGTTCGAGCGCTTCCTGGCCCCGGCCCGCGACGGCCCGCCGGACATCGACCTCGACATCGAGTCCGACCGGCGCGAGGAGGTCATCCAGTTCGTCTACCGCAAGTACGGCCGCAGGCACGCCGCGCAGGTGGCGAACGTGATCACCTACCGGGCGAAGTCTGCCGTGCGCGACGTGGCCGGGGCCCTCGGCTTCTCCCCGGGTCAGCAGGACGCCTGGAGCAAGCAGATCGACCGCTGGGGCCCGCTGTCCGACACCGCCCACGACAACCACCTCGACGTGCCGCCCGCGGTGCTGGAACTGGCGGGCCAGTTGGAGGGCTTCCCCCGGCACCTGGGCATCCACTCCGGCGGCATGGTCATCTGCGACCGCCCGGTCAGCGAGGTCTGCCCGGTCGAGCCCGCCCGGATGCCCGGCCGCACGGTCCTGCAGTGGGACAAGGACGACTGCGCAGCCGTCGGCCTGGTCAAGTTCGACCTCCTCGGCCTGGGGATGCTCTCCGCCCTGCACCACGCCGTGGACCTCGTCCGCGACCACCACGGCCTCCAGGTCGACCTCGGCGGCCTCGACCTGGGCGACCGGGCGGTCTACGACATGCTCTGCGCGGCGGACTCGGTCGGGGTGTTCCAGGTGGAGAGCCGGGCCCAGATGGCCACCCTGCCCCGGCTCAAGCCGAGGGAGTTCTACGACCTGGTGGTCGAGGTCGCCCTGATCCGCCCCGGCCCCATCCAGGGCGGCTCGGTGCACCCCTACATCCGCCGCAAGAACGGCCAGGAACCGCCCACCGTCGACCACCCCCTCCTGGAGAAGGCCCTGGCGAAGACCCTGGGCGTCCCCCTCTTCCAGGAACAGCTGATGCAGGTCGCCGTCGACGTCGCGGGCTTCACCCCGGTCGAGGCGGACGAACTGCGCCGCGCCATGGGTGCCAAGCGCTCCACCCACCGGATGGAGCGCCTGCGCGAGCGCTTCCACACCGGCGCCACCGCCAACGGCCTGCCCCCGGAACTGGCCGGGCGCATCTACGAGAAGCTGCTGGCCTTCGCCAACTTCGGTTTCCCGGAGAGCCACGCGCTCAGCTTCGCCCTGCTCGTCTTCACCAGCGCCTGGTTCAAGCTCTACTACCCGGCGGCCTTCTGCGCCGCCCTGCTGCGCGCCCAGCCCATGGGCTTCTACTCCCCGCAATCCCTGGTCGCCGACGCCCGCAGGCACGGCGTCGAAGTCCGCGGCCCGGACATCAACGCCAGCGCCGTCCACGCCACCCTCGAACCCGCCGCCAGTGGTGAGCCCGCTGCGGGCGAAGCCGCCAAAGCGCACCCCACCGCGCGCCACCGCCGCGACCGGGACAAGGCGCTGCGCACCGGCCTGGCCCCGGTCCGGTCCATCGGCCCCGACCTGGCGGGGGAGATCGTCCGGGTCCGCACCGCCGACGGCCCGTACCGCGACCTGGTCGACCTGGCCCGCCGCGTCCGGCTGAGCACGCCCCAGCTGGAGGCCCTGGCCACCTCCGGTGCCTTCGCCTGCTTCGGCCTGGGCCGCCGCGAAGCCCTCTGGGCCGCGGGCGCCGCCGCCGCGGACCGCCCCGGGCACCTGCCCGGCACCGCGGTCGGCGTCGCGCCGCCGCCGCTGCCCGGCATGGACGAGGTCGAGGTGGCCGTGGCCGACGTCTGGTCCACCGGGCTGTCCCCGGACAGCTTCCCCACCCAGTTCATCCGCGACCGCCTCACCAGGGCGGGCGCCATCCCGATCGCCCGACTGTCCACAACGGAGTCCGGGACCCGGGTGCTGATCGGCGGCGCGGTCACCCACCGGCAGCGACCGCAGACCGCGGGCGGCGTCACCTTCCTCAACGTCGAGGACGAGTCCGGCATGGCCAACGTCGTCTGCTCGCCCGGCCTGTGGACCCGCCACCGCCGGGTGGCCCGCACCAGCTCGGCGCTGCTGGTCCGCGGCACCCTGCAGAACACCGACGGCGTGGTCACCCTCGTCGCCGACCGCCTGGAGCACCTGCCGCTGCGCATCCCCGCCAGGTCGCGGGACTTCCGCTGAGCAAAACTGAGCACCCCCGGCCGCGGCCCGCCCCTACCCTCGGTCCCATGCCTGCCAAGGAGAAGGACGGACTGGCCGTCATCGTGGTCGGTCTCGACGGGAGCACCCCGGCGAAGAACGCCTCCGCCTGGGCGGCGGGCATGGCCCGGCGGGAGAAGGCGCAGTTGGTCCTCGTCTACGTCGAACCGCTGCTGGCCCCCGGCAGCTGGGCCGGGGTGGGCGCGGAGACCGCGGGGGAGACCACCGTCTCGATCATGGTGGAGATGCGCCTGGACGCCGCCCGCTACCTCGACCCGGTGGGTGTCAAGTGGAGCGTGGTGCACCACCGCGGCGACCCGGCCCGCGGGCTGGAGGCCATCGCCGCCGAATTCGAGGCCGACTGCGTGGTGGTGGGCCGGTCGCGGGCCGGGGGCGGCAAGCTCGGGTCGGTGCCGAAGACGCTGATCGCCGACGCCAAGCGCCCGGTGGTCGTCGTCCCCTGAGGCCGGGCGTGGCAGGGTGGCCCCGTGGAAACCGGCGAGGACTACAGCGACACCGACCTGCACGGCCAGCACTGGGAGCAGCGGCACTTCACCGCCTGCGACTTCACCGAGGCCGACCTGCGCGGCCTCACCACCGCGGGCTGCACGTTCACCGACTGCGACTTCACCCGCGCCGACCTCGGCGAGTCCGCGCACCGCAGCACCGCGTTCCGCTCCTGCAAGTTCGACCGCGCCACCCTCACCGACACCGAGTTCGTCGGCTGCACCCTGATCGGCTCCACGTTCGTCGACTGCCGGTTCCTCCCCATCACCCTGCGCGACTCCGACCTGACCCTGGTCAGCCTCACCGGGGCCGCGCTGCGCAAGAGCACCCTGACCGGCCTGCGCTTCCGCGAGGCCAACCTGATGGACGCCGACCTGCGCGACACCGACCTGCGCGAGGCCGACCTCACCGGCGCCCGCCTCACCGGAACCAAGCTCACCGGCGCCGACCTGCGCGGCGCCCGCGTCGACGCCAACGGCCTGGTCCAGGCCACCCTCCGCGGCGCCAGGGTCGACCTCGACACCGCCATCGCCTTCGCCGTCGCCCACGGCCTCGACATCGGCTGAACCGCGCCGGGGAAAGCCGACGGGCGCCCCACCCCGGTGTGGGGAGGGACGCCCGTCGGCGGGTGGGTCTCAGGGGCGGGTGGGCGCCTCGCGGTCGTTGACCTCGACCAGGTGACCGTTGTCGATCAGCTCGGCGACCGAGCGGGACAGCAGGTACGCCGTGCCGCCACCGGGCTGGTCGAACCACGGGATCGCCACCCCGGTCAGGGCCTCGGTGGGCTTGAGGACCCGGTAAGCGCGGTACGGCCTGCCCACCCAGTCCGGCACCAGCGAGCGCCGCTCGAACGGCGTGCCCGCGGCGTAGGTCAGGTTGCCACCGGGCTCGCCGTAGCGGTCGATCTCCGTGCCCGGGGCCAGTTCCAGCATCTGCTTGCCGCGGAACAGCGTCAGCGGCGGCTCACCCTGGCGGGGCTGGATCGGCCAGTCCTGCGGCCTGCGGTTCGGGCCGGTCTGGGCCTGCGCGGGCACCGGCTCCGGCCTGCGCGGCGGAACCGGCCGCGGGTCGTGCGGCACGAACTCCTCTTCGGCCGCGAAGGGGGCGGCCTCCGGTGCGCGCCGCTGCTGCGGGGGCTCCGACCGCTCCGGCGCGAACGCCCCGTCGCGGTCGTCCTCGTCGTCGTCGACCAGGTCGGTGAGGGAGGCGCGCATGGTGGACTCGCCGACCTCCCGCGGCGGCTCCGGCTCGGCGGGCTGCTCGGTGTCGGGCTGCTCGGTGTCGAGCAGCAGCTTGCCCAGCAGGAACGCCGACGCGTCGGCCACGTCCTCGAAGACCGCGGGCGCCACGAAGCTGTGGTTGTCGAACCACCCGACCCGCCAGCCCTCGGTGGTCTGCTCCATCGTCCACGCGGCCGACTCCGGGGCACCCAACCGGTACCGCTCAGCCGGAACGCCCAACGCCTCCAACCGCGACCGCAGCACCGCCACGGCCTCCGCCGCGCTCCCCGACGACGGCAGCGCCGCCGCGGGCGGACCGCTCGGCTCGGCCACCGCCGGACTCGGCTGGTCCGGGTGGGTGAACAACTCCACCGGCTCCTCGGTGAACGGCTGCCCGCCGAAGTTCGCCCCGTTCCCCTGCTGCGCCTCGAAACCGGGCTCGCCCCCGGGCTGGAACTGCTCCGGCTGCTGCGTGAAGCCAGGCCCGCTCCCGGGCTGGAACTGCCCCGGCTGGTGCGCGAGGCCGGGTTCGTCCCCGGGCTGGAACTGGGTGGGCTGCACGAAGCCGGATTCGCCCCCGGGCTGGAACTGGGCGGGCTGCTGTGCGAAACCAGGCTCACCATCGGGCTGGAACTGCCCGGGCTGCGGCTCGAAGCCGGGCTGGAACTGCTCCGGCTGCTGCAAGCCCGAGGCGCCTCCCGGCTGGAACGCCTCCGGCTGCGACTCGAAGCCGGAGGCGGACCGCCCGGCCTGGAACGCGCCCGCGTGCGCCTGCTCGGGCTGGAACCCGTCCCGCCCACCCTGGAACGCGGCGGCGTGCTGGAACCGGTCGCCCTGCGCGGGGATCCGCTCGTCGGCGAACCCGCCCGGCGCACCGGACTGGAACGACGGCTCGAACCGCTGCGCCTCACCGTGTTCGGGCCCGTCGCCGTGGAACGCGGCGGGCTGGAAGCGGTTGTCCTGGGCCGGGTCCTGCTCGTCCCCGTGCTGGAAACGCCCGTCCGCGTTGTCGCCGGACTGGAACGCGGGCTCGAACCGGTTGTCCTGACCCGGGTTCTGGTCGCTCTCCGGCTGGAAGCGCCCCTCCGCGGCGAACGCGGGCTGGAAGCGGTCTTCCCGCGCGGCCTGGTCGGGGTCGCCCGCCTGGAACCGGTCGTCCCGGGCTCCGCCCGGCCGCTGGTCCTCACCGGGCTGGAAAGCGGCCGCGGGCTGGAAGCGGTTGTCCTGCGGCGGGGCCTGGTCCGCGTTGCCGGGGGCGCCCGCCGAGAACCGGCCGCCCTCGTCCTCGCCGGTGCGGAAGGCAGCGGGTTGGAAGCGGTCGTCCTGCGGCTGGCTCCGGTCCGCGTTGCCGGTCGTGCCTGCGGAGAACCGGCCACCGCCGTCGTCGGGCCGGAACCGGTCATCCTGCTGCGAGGTCTGGCCCGTGTTGCCGGGGACGCCCGTCGAGAAGTGGCCGTTCCGGTCATCACCGGGCTGGAACCGGTCGTCCTGCTGCGGGGCCCGGTCTGCGTTGCCGTGAGCGCCTGCCGAGAACCGGCCGTCTTCGTCGCCGGGCTGGAACCGGTCGTCCTGCGGCGAGGACTGGTCCGTGTCGCCGTGGGCGCCTGCCGAGAAGTGGCCGTTCCGGTCGTCGCCGGGTTGGAAGCGGTCGTCCTGCGGCAAGCTCTGGTCCGCGTTGCCGGGGGCGCCCGCCGAGAATCGGCCGGCTTCGTCGTCGGGCTGGAAGGCGGGCTGGAACCGGTCGTCCTGCGGCGAGGACTGGTCCGTGTCGCCGGGGGCGCCCGCCGGGAACCGGCCGTCCCCGTCGCCGCGCTGGAAGCGGCTGTCCTGCGATGGGGCCGCGTCGCCGGGGGGCGAGAAGTGCCCTTCGTCGCCCGGCTGGAAGTGGTCGTCCTGGGTGGGGGGCTGCTCGGCGCCGGGGCGGAACTCGCCCGCCTGGAAGCGGTCGTCGTCCCGGTCGTCGTCGGTGCTGAACGCCACGGCGTGGCGGGAGCGGTCGTCCTGGGCGGGGGTCTGCTCGATTCCCGCGTGGAACTCCTCCGACCGCCCGCGGCCCGGCTGGAACTCGGCGCCGGGCTCGAACCCGCGGTCGCCGTCCCGGTCGTCCGCCTGGAAGCGGTCGTCCCGGGGCTGGTCGGCGTCGGACCGGAACCCGGCCGGTCGGTCACGCTCGTCGCCCGGCTCGTCGGTGTGGAACGCCGCGTGGTCACCATCGGGATGGGAGTCACCCGACCGGTGGCGTTCGCCCCCCGGGCCCTCGGTGTGGAAAGCGGGCTGGAAGCGGTCGTCCCGGGACCGGTCGGCGTCCGGCTGGAAGCCGTTCGACTGGTCGCGGTCACCGCCGGGGTGGAACGCGGTGGCGCGCTCGGGCATCGGCTCGGCCGCCGTCTCGGACTGAAAATCACCCGATCGGGTGGCCCGGTCACCCGGCCGGAACGCCTCGGCGGACTCCGCCCGGCCGTGGTCGTCCTCGGTGGCGAAACGGTCGTCCCGCGCGCCGGTCCCGTCCTGCTCTGCGTCGAACCGGGACTCCTCGGACCGGTCGTCCGCCTGGGAGTGGTTCCCCCCGGGGGCGTCCGCGTACTGCTCGACCGGCTGGAACCGCTCCGGCTGCTCGCCGCCGTGCCTGCCGCCGGTCTCCTCCGCGGCCTCCTCGCGCCGCGCGCGCCTGCCCTCGGACGGGCGGCTCGGCTCGAACAGCCCGCCCCCCGGCTCCTCCCAGCGGCCCGCCGCACCCGGCAGCCCACCCGGGCTGTCCGACTCGACCCGCTCCGCGGCGTCCTGCGACCCCGGCAGCCCACCGCCCGACCAGGGCTGCGGCTCCTCGGTCGCGGGCGCCCGGTCCCACGGCGCGGGCCCGGCGCCCACGGAGGTGTTGGCGAACGCGTCGAACGGGGTGGGGTTGGCCGATCCGCCGAACGGCACCGGCTCATCGGACCGCGACCGCCCCGCGGGCGCCTCGTCCGCGCTGTCGAACCGCGCGCTCTCGGCGGGCTCCTCGAACCGGGAGCGCCCCGCGGGCGCCTCGCGCCGGTCGGCCTCGTCGGGCGCGTCGAAGCGGGAGCGCCCCGCCGACGTCTCGTGCCGGTCGGCCTCGGCGGGGTCGTCGAACCGCGCGCTCTCCGCGGGTTCGTCGAAGTGGGACTGCCTCGCGGGCGCCTCGTGCCGGTCGGCTTCGCCCGCGGCGTCGAACCGGTCGGCCTCGGCGGGGTCGTCGAACCGGGACTGCGCTGCCGGTGCCTCGTCCCGGTCGGCCTCGCCGGACGCGTCGAACCGCGTGCCCTCGGCCGGAGCGTCCGACCGCGGACCTTCGGCAGCCTCACCGGGCGCGTCGAACCGCGCGCCCTCGGGCCGCGGGTCCTCTACGGGCCGGGCGGGCGGTGCCTCGCCGACCGGCGTCTCCGCCTTGGTCCCGTTCACCGGCCCCGGCGCACCGCCTGCCCCGGGTCGCACCGGCGGCCGGGGCGGGCGGACCGGGCCCCGGGTCAGGAAACCGGCGACCGCGCCCAGCGCCTGCTCGGGCACCTCGGGCACGGTGAACTCCGCGCGCCTGGCCTGCTCGACCAACTCGGGCTCGGGCGGCACGCCGTGGTTGCGGAAGTAGTAGTTGACCGCGGCGGGCCAGATCCAGGCGCCGTCGGTGTGGAAGGCGACCGGGACGGTCTGGCGGCCCTCCTCGTCGAGCAGGTCGGTGTCGAAGCCGCGGGCGGGCAGCGGCAGCGGCGCGCTGTCGAGGTAGCGCAGCAGGGCCTCGTGGTCGGCCTCGTCGACCGGCGGCCGGTTCACCGAGGGGCGCCCGTCCGGGCCGGGGGCGTCGAAGATGCGGGCGACCCGGAACGGCGGCTTGAGCGCGGCCATGCGCCGGACCAGCCACTCCGGCACGTTCTCCTCGTCGCGGGGGAAGGTGCGCAGGTCGTCGGCGTAGGCGGGCGGTGGCGGCGGGGTGAGCCACTGCGGTTCGTCGCGGTCGTACTCGAGGTTGTAGGCCGAGGGCTGGTCGAGCTGGTAGCGGGCGTTGTACCAGGTGCCGCGACCCTCGCGGTACATCCCGGCGCGCAGCCTGCCGAAGAGCGCGGCCGTCTCCTGGGCGACCTGGAACGGCTCCACGGTCTCGTCCTGGAACGTCACCCGCGCGGCCGTCTCGGTGTACCGGCCCAGGGCGCGGTACTCGACCCCGATGGACTTCCAGTTCTCGGGCGCCGCCCGCAGCAACGCCAGCCCGATCTGCTTGACCAGGGCGTCCTGTTCGGTCGGGTTCAGCTGCGTCGGTTGTGCCACGGTGACATCTTCTCCTGCCGGTTCGCACTCGGCATACGGTGGGATCTGGCCTCGGGTGCGTGCCTGCGACGATGACGCAGGGTGAGGGGGCGCTCCGGGTAAGCGCGGATCACGGGTCGGTTACGGCCTCGACGGTATCCCGAAACCGGGCCGCACCGCTTCCCCCGGGCGCCCGGTCCACACTCCTGTGACAAGTGCCGCACGCAGCTCACCTGACCGGGTGACAAGGTCCCCGTTTGTGTCACCGTCTCATCTGTGCCAGCCTTTGCGCTCATGTCCGACGGCGACCTCGCCCCCCACCTGTCCCGGCTCGGCCTGCCCGAGGACGAGATCCGCGGCTACGCGTACCTGCTGCGCACCGGTCCGTCGACCGTCGAGCAGATCGCGGCGGGGATGACCGAGCCGGAGGACCGCGTGCGCGCCGCCGTCCGCACCCTGCTCGACGCGGGCCTGGTCGGCCCCGGCGGCGACGACGGCAGCGTGATCACCCCGGTCCCGCCCGCGTCCGGCCTGCAGATCCTCAGCCGCCGCCGGGAGTCGGAGCTGGAGCAGGCCAGGGTGGCCACGCTCAACGCCTACGACACCTTCCGCCGCGCCATCTCCCCGCAGCGCACCGACGACCTGATCGAGGTCGTCACCGGCACCGCCATCGCCCAGCGCATCCAGCAGATGGAGCTGAGCGCGCGCACCGAGATCCGCAGGCTCGACTCGCCGCCGTACTTCACCGAGGGCCACGTCAACAACGCCGAGCTGGAGCAGCTCGGCCGCGGCGAGGTCACCTACCGGGTCGTCTACGCCCGCGCCTCCATCGAGGACCCCGGCCGCTACGCGCAGAACATCCAGCCGTGCGTGGCCGCGGGCGAGCAGGCCAGGGTGCTGCCGGAGGTCCCGGTGAAGCTGACCATCGTCGACCAGCAGTTCGCCACGGTGTCGCTGCCGGTCGCCGAGGCCGACGTGAACCGGCAGCTACTGGTGGTGCGGCCGAGCAGCCTGCTCTCCGCGCTGGTCGGGCTGTTCGAGGCGTCCTGGCGGCTGGCGGTGCCGCTGCACGCCGGGGCCCGCGCGTCCTCGCCGGTGCAGCCGATCGAGCAGCGTCTGCTGGGACTGCTCGCCGCGGGCGCCAACGACGACTCCATCGCCCGCCAGCTCGGCGTCAGCCGCCGCACCGTGTTCCGGCACCTGCAACGCCTGATGGACCACGCGGGCGCCACCTCCCGCTTCCAGCTCGCCGTGCACGCCGTGCGCCACCGGTGGATCTGACCCGCCGCGCCACCGCGCTGGGCTGCGCCGCGGCGGCCGTCGGCGGGGTCGCGCTGGCCGTGCAGAGCCGGGTCAACGGGGAACTGGGGCGCGAACTCGGCGACGGGGTCGCCGCCGCGCTGGTCTCCTTCACCGGTGGCCTGCTGGTCCTCGCCGCGGCCGTCGTCGCCACCGCGTCCGGGCGGGCCGCCGCGGGCCGGTTCCGGGAGGCGCTCCGCGGCGGGCGGCTGCGGGTGTGGCAGTGCTTCGGCGGTGCCGCGGGCGCGTCGTTCGTGGCCGCGCAGGGGGTGACCGCGGCCGGGCTGGGGATCGCGGTGTTCACCGTGGCCGGGGTCGCCGGGCAGGTGGTGAGCAGCCTGTTCGTCGACCGGGCGGGCTTCGGCCCGGGGGAGCCCAGGCGGATCACCGCGCCCAGGGCGGTGGGCGCGGGGCTGACGGTGGTGGCCGTGCTGGTCTCGGTGTCGGACCGCTTCGGCGCCCCGGGACAGCTGTGGTTGGCCCTGCTGCCCGCCTTCGCCGGGGCCGCGCTGAGCTGGGCGCAGGCGGCGAACGGGCTGGTCAGGCGCGAGTCGGGCAGCGTGGTGCTGGCGACGCTGGTCAACTTCTCCGTCGGCACCTGCGCGCTGGTCCTGGTGGGCGTCGTCGACGTGGCGCTGCGCGGGCTGCCGAACCCACCGCCGGGGCAGTGGTACCTCTACACCGGCGGCGCGCTCGGCGTGGTCGCTCTGTCCACATCGGTCTACGCGGTGCGCGCGATCGGGGTGCTCATGCTCGGGTTGTGCGCGGTGGCCGGTCAGCTCGTCGGCGCGGTGCTGCTGGACGTGTCCGCGGGCGGCATCGCCGCGGGCACGGTCGCGGGCGTGGCGCTCACCCTGGTCGCCGCCGGGGTGGCCGCCGTGCCGGGCGGGCGCGCGCGGGTGAGAGGATGATCTCGTGAGCGGAGCCCCTCAGCGCGGCGGCAAACACCCCGCCCTGATCCACCTGCCGTTCGGGCTGGTGCTGGCGGTCGTGCTGGTCGGCCTGGTCCGGATCGTCATGTACGCGTGGCGCGAGGGGACCGTCTGGATCGGACTGGCCCTGCTGCTCGCCGCGGGCCTGCGGGTGCTGCTGCGCGACGAGCAGGCCGGGCTGATCGCGGTGCGCAGCCGGGTGATCGACGCCTTCCTCTACGGCGGGTTCGGGACGATGGTGATCGCGGTGGCGATGACCATCGAGGGCGGCCCGCTCACCCGCTGAGCGCCCCGGCCACCTTCTCGATCAGCGCCGCCGACTCCCGCTCGTCCAGCGCGGCGCTCAGCAGCTCCACCACCGCCCGGTCGTAGTGCTTGACCTCCGCCGGGTCCTCCAGGTACACCGCCGCCGTCCGGCTCTCCAGCAGCACCACCGCGCGGCCCCGGTCGAACTGCAACCGCTGGAACGGCCCGGCCAGCGCCGGGTGCCCGTGCTCCAGGGCGGGCACCACCCGCACCGACACGTTGCCCTTGGCCCCCGCCTCCAGCAGGTACCGAAGCTGCCCGCGCATCACCTCCGCGCCGCCGACCACCGTGCGCAGCGCCGACTCGGTGACGATGGCGAAGAACCGCGGCGGCTTGTCCTTGCGCAGCACGGCCTGCCGGTGGATGCGGCTCGCGGTGTACTCCTCCACCCGCTGGTCGTCGAGCATGTAGACCTCGCGCAGCACCGACTGCGTGTACGGCACGGTCTGCAGCAGCGCGGGCACCACCGTGGGCGCCACGTCGACCAGCATCGCCGCCTTGCCCTCCAGCACCCGCAGCGTGGCGAACCGGCCGGACACCTGCTCCGGGCGCACCGGCGGCTCGGCGGCCACCCTGGCCAGCGCCACCAGCTCCTCGCGGCGGTTGTGCGGCACCCGGTAGGCGGCCAGCAGCGCGGCGACGTCCTCCAGCCGCTGCGGCCTGCGCCCGTTCTCCATCCGGCTCAGCTTCGAGGTGCTGATCCCCACCTGCGCGGTCACGGCGGCGAGGCTGAGCCCGGCCCGCTCGCGGTGCGCGCGCAGCTCCTCGCCCAGCAGTTCCAGCCGGACCGTCGAGTCCGGTTCCCGCAACCCCATCGGCTCCCGCCCTGTCGCCCACCCCTCGACGACCATGATCAGGGCCGGGCTCCCCGGGTTAGCGCAGGCCAGGGGCCTGTCGGCGCAGAACCACCCGATAGAGATCGAATCCGCGTGTCGAGACCCTGCTCACCGCGCGGGTCTGCGACCAGGGCGGGCTTGGTAGCCTCGCCCCCGCCGGGCGACGCTGCTGACAGGGCAGAACTGCCGCGTGGTCGACCCGACGACTCATCCGTCTGTTGCCCATCGGGAGGACTTGCCAAGTGGCACCCGTCAACGTCACCGTCACCGGCGCGGCCGGTCAGATCGGCTACGCCCTGCTGTTCCGCATCGCCTCCGGCGCCCTGCTCGGCCCCGACACCAAGGTCAACCTGCGGCTGCTGGAGATCCCGGCCGCGGTCAAGGCCGCCGAGGGCACCGCGATGGAGCTCGACGACTGCGCCTTCCCGCTGCTCGCGGGCATCGAGGTGACCGACGACGCCAAGAAGGCCTTCGACGGCGCCAACGTGGCCCTGCTCGTCGGCGCCCGCCCGCGCACCAAGGGCATGGAGCGCGGCGACCTGCTCGAGGCCAACGGCGGCATCTTCAAGCCCCAGGGCGAGGCGATCAACGCCGGTGCCGCGTCCGACATCAAGGTCCTGGTGGTGGGCAACCCCGCCAACACCAACGCCCTGATCGCCCAGCAGCACGCCCCGGACGTCCCCGCGGGCCGCTTCACCGCGATGACCCGGCTGGACCACAACCGCGCCCTGTCGCAGCTCGCCACCAAGCTCGGCGTCACCGTCGAGGACATCAAGAAGCTGACCATCTGGGGCAACCACTCCGCCACCCAGTACCCCGACGTGTTCCACGCCGAGGTCAACGGCAAGAACGCCGCCGAGCTGGTGAACGACGAGGCGTGGCTGGCCGACTCGTTCATCCCGACCGTGGCCAAGCGCGGCGCGGCGATCATCGAGGCCCGGGGCGCGTCCTCGGCCGCCTCGGCCGCCAACGCCGCCATCGACCACGTCCACGACTGGGTGCTGGGCACCCCGGCGGGCGACTGGACCTCGATGGCCATCCCGTCCGACGGCTCCTACGGCGTCCCCGAGGGCATCATCTCGTCCTTCCCGGTCACCTGCGCCGACGGCGAGTACTCGATCGTCCAGGGCCTGGAGGTCAACGAGTTCTCCCGCGCCCGCATCGACGCCTCGGTCGCCGAGCTGGTCGAGGAGCGCGACGCGGTCAAGGGCCTCGGCCTGATCTGACCCGCCCCAGCCGCACCTCAGCGCGGACCCCATCCGTCACCCGGATGGGGTCCGCGCTGCATTACGGGGGGTGAGCAAGTGGGGCAGGTTACTCGAAGAATCGGTATGGATTGCAACTGTATGCCCCGATAGCGTGAACGTTCCGGAAACGGAATCACGAAACCCGCTGCGGAGCGTTCTCTTGATTGAAGGTTCGCACAACCGACGCGAACGAACGGACTGGAGGCCAGCGAGATGAACAGGGACGCACAGCACTCCGAGCAGCTCATCTCCCTCTACGGCGGCACCACCCCCGTGCGGTCGCGGTGGAGCTACCGCGCCGACGAGCCGTTCACCGTCGCGACGGCCTTCCAGACCGACGCCGAACGCTGGGTCGAGTGGGTGTTCGCCAGGGACCTGCTGGTCGAGGGGATGCACGGCCCGGTCGGCGAGGGCGACGTCCGCCTCGCCCCGGAGTTCTCCGGCCCCCGCGACGCGCTGGTCATGGAGATCGAGTCCCCCGACGGCCACGCGCTGCTGGTGATGGACCTCGAAGCCGTGCAGGACTTCCTCGACGCCACCGCCGACCTGGTCCCGCTGGGCGCCGAGGGCGACTTCTTCGACGTCGACGCGCTGATCGCGGAGATCACCAACGTCTGACCCGCCCCGGCAGCCGCCCGCCACCGGTGGGCGGCTGCCGCGCAGGTGGCTACAGGCAGGCCTGGGTCAGCGCGTTGAACGCCGACACCTTCTCCCTGGTCCAGTCGGCCACCGTCGCCGGGTCGAGGTTGCGCACGTCCAGCTCCGACACCTTGTCCGACATGCCGCTCAGCGCGTCGCGCAGGGTGGTGTCGGCGGCCTTGTCGGCCAGCACCTGGAGCTCGTCGGCCCGCCGCTTGGCGTCGCTCGCGGTCTGCTCCACGTCCTGCGAGCTGGGGGTGAAGTTGGCCAGTTGCAGCGCTTCGATGCAGATGCTCGTCTTGTCGGTGGCCGCACTGGCGGCGTCGGTCGCCTCCCGCACGGAGTCGCAGGCGGAGAGCCCGCCGACCAGTGCCGCCGCGCACAGGACGGTCGCCAGCCGAGATCGCATCGTTCCCCCAGGGGTGAGCAGTGTGAGCCGCCAGGCTACCGGCTCGTGAAAGCGCTCCCGTCCGGTTCGCCCGATTCCGGCGCGGCGAGGCACAGCACGGTCTCGTCGGTCGGCATGACCTCCCGCTTCCACCCGGCGGTGGAGCGCCCCGGCGCGGTCCGCGCGGCCATCACCTCGGCCGAGCACACCCGCGCCACCTCCGGCAGCGCGGCGATGGCGGTCGCGGTCATGTCCTCGCTGCCCGCGGGGCGGAAAGTGCCCGCGTAGGCCTGCCACGAGTGCTCCCCCGAGCAGTCGACGGACGCGGCCCGGACGTCCACGTCGGCGATGTTCACCAGCCCACCGAAGCACCTGTCCACCAGGCAGAACCCCTCCCCGGCGCACTCCACCATCCCCTTGGGCACCCGCGGCGCCTCACTGGTCCGCGCGGTCTGCCCGCCCACCTGCGCCCCCTGGCCAGGGACGAGCGACCCGCGCCAGAAGAACCCGGCCGCGACCAGCACCGGCACGGCCACGACCGCCGCCACCGACAACCAGCGCCTGCGCGCGGGCGCCACGACCGGCGGCAGCGGCCGGACCGCCCGCAACCCCTCCAGCTCGTCCCGCAACTGCTCGGCCCCCGGCGTCCGCCGGTCCGCGTCGGCGTCGAGCGCGTTGAGCAGGGCGGCGTTCAACGCGGGCGGCGCCCCCTCGATCGGCGGAACGGGCGCCCGCAGCGCCGACACCAACCCGTCGAGGCTGTCCGCGGGCCACGGGATCTGCCGGGGCCGCCGCCCGGTCGCCAGGGTGTAGAGCGTCGCCCCGAGCGAGTAGACGTCCCCGGCCCGGCTCGGCGCGGCGTGCGCGAACACCTCCGGGGCGGCGTAGTGCGGGCTCAGCGCCCCGACGGTCACGGTCACCGAGTCGGCGTGCGCGTCCAGGACGGAGGCCAGCCCGAAGTCGGCCAACTTCACCGCCCCGAACGAGTTGACCAGGATGTTCGCGGGCTTGATGTCCCGGTGCAGGATCCCCACCGCGTGCGCGTGCGCCAACGCGTCGGCCAACCGGGCGCCGATCTCCACCACCCGCGCGTACGAGAGGGCACCCTGCCGCTCCAGCACGTCGGCCAGCGACCCCCCGGTGCACAGCTCCATCACGATGTACGGCCGCCCGTCGGCGGTCACCCCCGCGTCGTACACGTTGACCACGTTGGGGTGCCCGGAGAGCCGCGCGGCGGCCCTGGCCTCCCGAAGGAAGCGTTCCCGGTCCCGCTCGGTCCCCAGCACCCGGTTGTCGACCTTGACGGCCACGTCGCGTTCGAGCCGGTCCTGCCGGGCGAGGAAGACGGTCCCGAACCCGCCCTGCCCCAACGGCCGACCGAGGGTGAGCCCGGGGATGACGGGCGGAACCGTGTGCACCCCGGGAATCTATAAGCTCACCCCCGATGAACGACAAGACCACCATCGCCCGAGCCCCCGGCCACTGCGGCGAACTGGTCCTCCGCCGCGACGGTGCCCACCACGAGATCATCGCCAACGGCATGTTCCTCATGGACACCCGGGCAGGGGAATCCGAACGCCTCCTCATCACCGCGGCGGCCGACCGCATGCCCGGCCCCCACCTCCTCATCGGCGGCCTGGGCGTCGGCTTCTCCCTCCGAGCGGCCCTCACCCACCCCCGCGTCCACGAGGTGACGGTGGTCGAACGCGAGGAACAGGTCATCGCCTGGAACCGAACCCACCTGGGCAACCAAGACCTCCTGGACGACCCCCGAACCCACTGCGTCCCCGCCGACCTCACAACCTGGCTCCCCCAGTCCCCGCACACCTTCGACGCCCTGTGCCTGGACATCGACAACGGCCCCGACTGGACACTGGGGGAGGACAACGCGAGCCTGTACTCGGCGGAGGGCGTGCAGATGCTCCGCTCCCGCTTGACGCCCGGTGGGGTTCTGGCGGTGTGGAGCGCTGCTGCGAGTACCGCTTTCGTCGCGCGGCTGAGGACGGCGTTCCCGGTGGTGGAGGTGCTGGAGGTCCCGGTCCCGCGCGGAGAGCCGGACGTGGTCTTCCTGGCCAGCTAGTTGGTTGTCGCCCTGGCTTTGGTCGCCTTCTTGAAGGCCCGCACCTCCTGCAACGTCCCGGCGTCAACCACGTCGGCGACCGACCGCCTGCTGTTGGCCGCGCCGTAGTCGCCCGCGGCCTTGCGCCAGCCGTAGGGAGTGACACCGAGCTGCTTGCCGAGGAGGGCGAGGAAGATCTTCGCCTTCTGCTCCCCGTAGCCGGGCAGCGCCTTGAGCCGCTTGAGCACCTCGGCGCCGGTGGGCTTGTCCCTGGTCCAGATGGCAGTGACATCACCGTCGTACTCGGCCACGACGTACTGGCAGAGTGCTTGGACCCGCTTGGCCATGCTGTCGCCGTACCGGTGGATGACGGGCGGCGTGGTGGCAAGGGCGGCGAACGCGTCGGGGTCGTAGTCGGCGATCTCGTGCACGTCGAGCTTGCCGCCCAGGCGGGTGTGCAGCTTGTACGGCCCGTTGAACCACCTCCATGGCGATCTGCTGAGTGCCACAGGATGACGGATATACGCATATTCGGGGCGTCTTCGACGCTGTTGGCCAGACGTTTCGCCTGCATCCGCAAGACTCTGACCTGCGACTTGTAACGCTAGGCCACCTCTAGGCGTTACTCCGCTTACCCGTCCTCAAGCCCAAGGAACGAGATGGCAGTCGACGTACAGCGTGTAGCACGATTTCTTCGGATGAGCGATGCTCGTCAAAAGGTGTCCAAGGCGTTCCGAGGCGCGGGTTTTGAAATTGTATGGGTGACAGAAGAAGGTGAAGGTCAGCGATGGGGAATCTATCTGAAACTTCCGCCTTTCCTGAAGGAAATTTTTCACACCACTCGTGAAGTCTTAGTCTGGGTAGTAGAATCCAAGGAATTCCAAGCCCGAAGCGTAACGCAGGTTGTAGCAATTCTGGATAAAGAAAGACCACGTTTGTGTGAAGACTTTGCCTTTGTGGTGACTGCCGATCCTCAGACGGAATCATATGTAAATGAGACTGCCTCTACCCTTGATACAATAATGCTGGGCTTCTCTCTTGAGCAGATTTCGAGTTTCGCCAAGCTTGATGGAGCTGGTCTTGTTTCGCTTGTTCAAAGCCGGCTTTACCGAAGGGACCTATACGACCTTCCTACGGCTGTAACCCGATCCGAAGATTTCTTTGGACGCAAATCGGCGATCGTGGAGATTGCCAAACGGTTAAGTCTCGGCGGGCGGCATGTAGGCTTGTTCGGTTTGCGTAAGATTGGTAAGACTTCTCTCCTGTACCGGCTACGATCGGTTCTTCAAAGTTCATCAAATTATGTGGTGAACCTTGACTTGGAGCGCGTGGATGCAGTGAATCCAAGCTTGGGATACTTACTCTGGAGTTTGGGTGAATCGATGTGCGACTCCTATCCTGCGCACATGCGTAAGTTGAAGAACCTCGAACTCTTCGGCAAGTATAGGCTTTTTTCTCAAGTTCCGGCTGAGTTTAACATGGTGGAACTTTTCGACCATGATTTGAGGCAAGTTCTTACATCCAACAGTCGCAAGGTAATCTTCATGTTGGATGAAGTCGAGCTACTCTCCCCGGAAGCTCCGGGGTCGATGTGGGGAACCTCGTTTATCAAACTTTGGAGGCTCCTAAGGGGGCTTGATCAGCAGTTCCCAAACAGGTTAAGCTATTTCGTTACCGGTACAAATCCTAGCGTGTTCGAGCGCAACTCGATCGGCGGGTTCGAGAACCCTGCATTCAACTATATCGCGGTTGAGTACCTCAAGCCTCTGAACTTTGAGGAAGTAAGCGATCTGATTCGCATGCTTGGTATGCGGATGGGACTCAATTGGTCGAACAATGCTATCCAAAAGGTTTATGACGCCACGGGGGGACATCCTGCGTTAACGCGGGGCCTAGCTTCGATCGTCAACAAGTCCATCCCGGATCGCGATGGGCTTCACCTAGTGGATCTTCCGCAAGTACAAGCAGCTGTCAAAGCCATCTATGTCACACGAGCCTCATTGTTGAGCCAGCTCGTTGCAGTGATTGCTGAACAGTACACAGATGAGTACTTTCTGCTGGAACTGCTGGCGGATGGTCGAATTGGAGAATTTCGGGAGTTCGCTAAGGCATTTTCTGCTGATACGGCTCATCTTATCGGGTACGGCCTATGCGAAGATCCGGAGCGCTGTACCAGTCTGACTATCGAACTCTTGCAAACCTTTATTCAGCGACGCAAAATAACGCGAGACAAGTCGAGCATTGCTGAGAAGAGTGACTTGGGCCGAGGCGACGAGGTTGGGGCATATAGAATCGAATCCTCGATCGGTGTTCCAAGTGGCTTTGCCTCAGTTTATAAGGCGCGCGATACGGCCGATGGTAGGGATGTAGCTCTTAAGGTCTTCAAGCATGGTTTGTTGAGTTCGCTACAGAGAGAGATAGCCCCACTTCAAGAGATAAATCACCCGAACGTAGTCAAAATTGTGGACTTCGGTACGAGTGAGGATGGGTATGTCTATCTCGCAATGGAATACCTGGCTGGTCCCACGCTTCGGGAATTTTGCGGTAGGTCGTCAAGGGCTAATGAAAAGCTCGGCCGACGCTGGCTCGTAGAACTCCTATCGGCCTTGGTCAGTTTTCATCCTGATGAGAGCAAGGTTCAAAGCATTAGAGCGATGTCGGAATTGTCTCCCGAGCAGCTCACTGAACTCGAAGAAGCGCGACACGGCTTCGTCCACAGGGATATAAAGCCAGAAAACATCATCTTGTCGGACGATCGTGTGGTGCTCATCGATTTCAACATTTCGAGTAGAGCTTCGTCCGTGGTTATCACAGAAAGCGTCACCCCCGGCTATTCGCCTCCGGATGGCGTGGGGCCTGAATGGACAGTTGATGTAGATATATATCAGCTCGGAATTACGATGCTTCAAGTATTGCTTGGCGTGGAAAGCTTGCGTGAAATCCAGTTTGAGGACCTGCACACTCTAGCTAGAGAGCAACTCTCAACGGATCTGGCCAGGATTTTAACTAAAATGACAGCTGCGGGGCGGGCGCAGCGATATCGAAGTGCGACAGAAGTTCTTAGGGCGTTAGGGCATCGATCATTCGGTTCGGGAATTGTGTAGATTTTATCGAGAGTTGGTATTCCCTGGTAGTTTCTAGATCGCGCTCGAAGGTGTGCGGACTTTTGTATTTCTTGAAGCGCGTACGGCGGTCAACGACTCTGGGCTGGTAACGTACGCCACAGATCTATTTGATCGCGCCTAGCCGTAGTTTTCCGCCGCCTTTCGCCGCCTGTACGACTCTAAGTCTGTTTCCGAGAAAGAACCTTGCCTTCTGCTCTCCATAACCAGGGAGGGTCTTGAGATGTCTGAGGACCTCAGCGCCGATGGGCTTGTCTTGTGCCAGGCGGCTACGGGGTTGCCATCCCACTCTGCCGTAGTCTATTGACGTAGGGCTTGCACGCGCTTGGCTATGCTGCCGCCACAGCGATAGATGGCAGATGATGTAGTGGCGACGGTGGCGAATTTGTCGTGGTCGTATCGGGCGATCTCATGGACATCAAGCCTGTTTTGAAGGCGGGTATACAGCTTGTGCAGACTGTTGAAAATCACTTTCATTTGTATTTGTTAATCTAAAAGCATTCCGATCGGTAGGGCGAGGGGGTCGAGCTCTAGGAGGGCATCCGCTTCTGAGCTTTGGCCTATATAGAGGGTCATTGGTAGAGAATTTCACAACCCGCCTGACTTAGTCCATGCCACTATTTTCAACTTGAGTGCTGTCGCCGCAGCTTGGTGTAGCCCGATCAGGGCGGGAGGAGCCACAAATTCGCGGGATGGTGGAGGGTGGCTACAGGGCTTGCGGCTTCTCCTCGCCCTGGTAGTTCTTGGGAGGACGTTGCGATGGCACGACTGATGTCACCTGACCTGCGTTTGCGACTCTTGACCGGCGAATTTTAGGTGGGTGGTTCGCGGCGGTGGGTGGTGCGGGCTGGTGGAGGCTTATCGCTCGGTGGGAGGGTCGCCTAGGCGGGCGAAGCGGAGCAGGAGCTTGGCCGCGCGTGCCCTCCCGCCTATGGGCGGCAAGCTGGTGCCAGGCCCGTAGTGAATGGCCCGCGCCGCGCTTACGACGTGAGCATGTTCGAGGGCTTGGTACCTCGGTGCTGTAGTCCGAGGCATCGAGTAATCCGATGGGGGACAGCGGTTGCCGGGGTCGGCTGGTGGGCGCAGGCTGCTTCTCGACTGAGAGGAGTGGCCCGTGGCTACCTGTGACACGTGTGGGAACGACTACTGGATGGCGTTCGAGGTGCGGACCGTGGGTGGGCAGGTGCACACCTTCGACAGCTTCGAGTGCGCCGCGACCAAGCTGGCGCCCGTCTGCGAGCACTGCCGCTGCCGGATCCTCGGCCACGGCGTCGAGGTGGCGGGGCAGTTCTTCTGCTGCGCGCACTGCGCCCGGGAAGGAGCCGCCGAGCTGGGGAGCCAGATCCGGGACGCCGTGGGGGCGCGGCCGAGTTAGGTCAGAGGGTGGTGAAGTCCGCCATCATGCCCATGTCCTCGTGTTCGAGGTTGTGGCAGTGGAACACGAAGCGGCCCGGGTAGTCGGTGAACCGGATGGCGACCTCCATGGCCTGCGCGGGGTGGAGGTCGACCGTGTCCTTCCAGCCCGCGTCGTACGGGCCGGGGCCGCCGTTGCTGCGGCGGGTGACCTGGAAGTGGTTGAGGTGGACGTGGACCGGGTGGTGGACGTCGGAGGTGAAGCGCCACAGTTCCAGGTCGCCGAGGCGGGAGTGGGCCAGGACGGTTCCGGGGGTGTACGGCTCGCCGTTGATGCTCCAGCCGGGGTCGCCGTTCTTGCTCTGGAAGAGGAATTCCCTGGTGCGGACCGCTTGGCGGGGGTCGAGGTACTCCACTGACGACAGTTCGTCCGGGATGGCCGTGGTGTCCTGCGGGGTCCGGTCCGACACGTCGAAGCACATGACCTCCCCGGTGCGGTCGGTGGCGAGGGTGTTGACCAGGCGGACTCGGGTTCCGGGGGCGTAGCGGGCGAAGTCGAGGACGACGTCGAAGCGTTCGGCGGGGGCCACGTCGATCGACTCGTGGGTCAGGGGGCGGGACAGGAGGCCGCCGTCTGAGCCGATCTGGGTGAAGGCGGGGGCGCCGTCGGGGGGTGGGGGGTCCAGGCCGAGGCCGTAGCGGCGGCAGTTGGAGGCGTTGAGGATCCGGAAGCGGTAGCGCTGGCGGTCGACCGGGAGGGCGGGCCAGGGCGCTCCATTGACCAGGACGACGTCGCCGAGGACGCCGTTGAGGTGGTCCTCGGTGACTCCGGGGACCGTGAGGTTGGGGGCCAGCGACGGGTAGGCGAACTGGCCGTCGGCGGCGAAGGAGCGGTCGGTGATCATCAGGGGGATGTCGCGGTCGCCTTCGGGCAGTGGCAGCGCGTCGTCCTCGTCGTCGCGGACCAGGTGGAAGCCCGCGAGGCCGCGGTAGACCGTCGCGCCGGTGAAGCCCATCGAGTGGTCGTGGTACCAGAGGGTGGCGGCGCGCTGCTTGCCCGGGTAGACGTAGTCGCGGCTGCCGACGACCGGGTTCCCCGGCACCGACATGTCGTGCGACACCGACGAGCCGTCCCTGGGCAGGATCGTGTCGCCGGGGTAGCCGTCGCTGTCGGCGGGCATGTGGCCGCCGTGCAGGTGCACGACGACCGGGCGGGGCAGCTCGTTGCGGTGGGTCACCACCGCCCGCCGACCCGACCGGGTGATCAGGGTGGGGCCGGGGAACGAGCCGTTGTAGGTCCACGACGGGGTGCGCAGACCCGGCAGGTACTCGACGTCCGCGGCCTTCTGGGTGATCTCGTAGTAGTCCGTCGTGGTGTCCGAGCGGGTGGGGCGGAGCACCGGGGGGATCGGCAGCGCGCTCCGGAACGCCTGCGGCAGGCGCGCGCCGCTGCGCACCAGCACCCCGGGTTCGCCGCTGCCGTTGAGGACCCGGCCGAAGGAGAAGCCGGTGCCGATGCCGATCGAGGCGACGCCGCCCACCACCGCGAGACCGGACAGGCCGAGGAACCGCCTGCGGTCGACGGGGCTCACGCCGCCGCCGGTTTGCGCCACACCCACACCAGTTGAAACACGACCGCGACGGTGACCGCCACCCCCAGCGGCACGTGCAGCGCCATCGACCGCCACACCCCCGCCGCCATCTGGCCGATGTCGACGAGGAACAGCAGCGCCGCCGCCGCCAGCGGCCACACCGGTGCCGCGTTGAACCGCCGGTCGAAGTACGCCGCGCCCACGGTGCCCGCGCAGACCACACCGATCACCATGGCGTTGACGCTGTGCTGTTCCAGGAAGCCGTAGTCACCCGCGAGGTACTGCCCCGCCATGACCGCCTGGGCGAAAACCAGTACTGCGTGCACACTGATGGTGATCTTGAGCCACCACTTGGGCCACGCGCGCTGCACCGGACGGCCGATGGCCCGTTGCACCTTCGCGCGCACCTCGCCGCTGGGCGGTCCGACGCCGACCCGCACGGTGGTGTGCGGAATGCCCTGTGGGACACCGACTTCACCGGTGCCGAAAGAATCCGTCTGCCGCACCCGAAACCTCCCGAACGGACAAGACCTCGAGTAGACGGCCGCGCGCGCAGCCTAAAGATCACGCGCGTGATCGGTCAAGCGCCGCCGGTGCCGGGATCCGGCCTCAGCGAACGGGTTTCGTCACGCCGCGGACGAGTCGTAGTGCCAGGTCGGGGTGTTCGATGTGCCAGGCGTAGGAGTCCTGCGGGGGGTCGGCGTAGCAGGGCACCTCGTTCACGACGAATTCAGTTACACCCGGTTGGTCGAGGGTCGTTGCGGCGAAGGCGTACAGGTCGGTCAGGCGCGGGCAGATCACCCCGTGGTCGAGGAGTCGGGGCAGCACGCGTTCGGCCGCGATCAGCTCCGGCAGCGACATGTCCCGAACCGGGTAACGCTGGGGGAACACCCGGCAAAGGTTGAGGAAAAGCCCGACCGTGCCGAAGCGCGGGTCGCCGAGGAACCGCGTCACCGCGCCGATCCGGCCCATCGCCAGCCCGGGCGCGGCCACCAGCGCGTGCGCGTACAGCGCGCGCAGCAGCGACACGTTGATCATCAGCCGTTCGAGCGGCACCTCCCGGCGGGCGAGGTCCTGGTGGGCCAGGTAGCCCGCGACGATGCTCGCGTTGTGCGCCCGGTACCACGTCTCGGGTGATGGCTGCCGGGTGAACGCCACCCACAACTCCACCGCCCGCGACGACGCCTGCTCGCCGGGGCGCAGCACGTCGGCCTCCACCTTGTCGCGCAGCAGGCGCTCGTTCACCGCCCGCCACCACGGGCTGCCCGCCCCCGGCGGCTCCAGCACCCCGCGTTGCAGCTCCCACCTGAGGAAGCTCAGCTCCCCCCTGGCGAAGCGCCGCCGCCCCGGCGACCGGTAGAACTCGCCCGCCAGCCGAAACCGGGCTCCGACGTCATCCCGCACCGCCCCGACCCGCTCGGCGGCCAAGTCCTCCGCGCTCACCCACGCAGGCTAGCCGCGTTCGCACCATCCGGTCGGCGCGTGTGACGCAGCCAGGGGTGCTCAGGCCCAGGGGGTCAGCGGGATGTGCTCCAGGAACGGGACCACGCCGGTGCGCTGGAGGGCGATCGCGGACATCCACACCGCGACGATGGTCAGGACGGGACCGACGACGGCCATCTCGACCTTGCCGCCGGTGCGCATCCGCATGATCTTGGGCGGGGCGACCGGGTACCAGGTCTTCCAGGCGATCGGGACCGGCCACAGCATCGGGCAGCCCTGCTCGGTGATCGCGTCGCCGAAGTAGTGGGCGATGCAGCCGATCCCCACGGCGACGCCGCAGGCCGCCGCGTCGGCATCGGTCTGGTCTGTCCACTTCAGACAGGCGTAGGTGAGCAGCAGGGAGGTGCCGGTGATCCACAGGGCGTCGTGGCGGGGGGACCACTTGTGCAGGATGCCGCGCACCGCCAGGCCGCAGAAGAAGAACATCAGCAGCGGCAGCGCCCAGGAGCGGCTGGTCTGGACGGTGGCCGTGGTGACCACCGCGGCGAGCACGGCGAAGACCAGGGTGTGGGTCAGGCCGCGGTGCCCGCCGTCGCGGTTGGAGTCGCGCTTGGTGCGGGTGAGCCGGTAGACGCCGTGGCTGACGGCGTTGATCAGCTTGGAGGCCGCCGCGGTGACCGGGCCGAAGGTGCTCGACACCGTCGACTCCGGGTGGTCGAGGTCGGGCAGCAGCGCCGCGCCCGTGGCCAGCACCGCCCCCACCAGCCAGCCCTTGGCGGACAGGTTGCCCACCGCGCTGCCGGTGGCCAGGGCGGTGACCCCGGCCCACGCGGCCAGCCCGCTCATCGCGTGCGTCGGTCCGGTTGACACCTGCTGCATCCCCCTCGAAATGTCGGCACTCCATCCTAGGATCACCGACGTGCTCCGACCCGAGTTTCCGATCAAGACCCGCCGACTCGTCCTCCGCCCCTTCCTGGAATCCGACCTCGACGCGTTCGCCGACATCCAGGGCCGCGAGGACGTCGCCCGCCACCTCTACACGGGCCCGAGGACCCGCGACGAGGCCGAGGTCCTGCTGCGCGAGCGGATCGCGCAGACCGCCATCGACAAGCCCGGTGACTCCCTGCAACTCGCCGTCACCCTCGCCGACTCCGGCGCCCTGATCGGTGACGTGGTGCTGATCTGGCGCAGCGCCGAGCACTCCAGCGGTGAGATCGGCTACGTCTTCCACCCCGACCACCACGGCCACGGCTACGCGGGGGAGGCCGCGATCCAGGTGCTGCGCCTCGGCTTCGAGGGCCTGGGCCTGCACCGCGTCTACGCCCGGCTCGACGCGGACAACCGCCCCTCCGGCAGGCTGCTCGAACGCCTCGGCATGCGCTTCGAGGGCCGCTTCCGGGAGAGCGAGTTCGTCAAGGGCCGCTGGGTCGACGCGGCCGTGTACGCCATGCTCCGCGACGAGTGGCTGGACCTCACCGCCGACTAGGGGCTACTCCACCTCGCGGAAGCGCTCGTGCGCGGCCTGCCTGCTCACCCCCAGCGCGGTGCCCACCTCGGCCCAAGTGGCGCCGCGCCCGCGGGCGGCGGCCACGGCCCGCTCGGTGAGCGGCCGGGTCCACCGGTCGACCTCGGCGAGCAGCTTCAGCGCCACCTCCGGCCTGGTCGAGATCATGTCCACCACCTGGTCGCGCAGCACGTCGGACTTGACCAGCAGCCACGACGGCGGTTCGGATTCGGCGGCGCCGATGGCGTGGCGCCACCAGCGCTCGGTGGCCTCCGGGCCCTGCTCGCCGAGCCAGCCGCAGTCGCAGGCGGGCCGGTCCGCGGTGACCGAGCCGCGGTGGCCGGGGATCTCCAAGGTGTCCATGCTGTCAAGGTACCTTGACGGCCTACGATCCGTGTCCAGGTGACCGTGCACACATGCACGTGCCGCGCGCCGGGGTAGCAGTACGCTTGTACCGCTTAGTGCGCGAAGTCAGCAGGGCGAGAGGAGCACCGCGGCTCATGGCCAAGATCAAGGTCCAGGGGAAGGTCGTCGAACTCGACGGCGACGAGATGACCCGCATCATCTGGCAGTTCATCAAGGACAAGCTGATCCACCCCTACCTGGACGTCGACCTCGAGTACTACGACCTGGGCATCGAGCACCGCGACGCCACCGACGACCAGGTCACCATCGACTCCGCCAACGCCATCAAGAAGCACGGCGTCGGCGTCAAGTGCGCCACCATCACCCCGGACGAGGCGCGGGTCGAGGAGTTCGGCCTCAAGAAGATGTGGGTCTCGCCCAACGGCACGATCCGCAACATCCTCGGCGGCGTGGTGTTCCGCGAGCCGATCATCATCTCCAACATCCCGCGGCTGGTGCCGGGCTGGACCAAGCCGATCATCATCGGCCGCCACGCCCACGGCGACCAGTACAAGGCCACCAACTTCAAGGTCCCCGGCGCCGGTGAGCTGACCATCACCTTCACCCCGGAGGACGGCTCCGAGCCGATCCAGCACGTCGTGGCCAACTACGGCGCCGACGGCGGCGTGGCGATGGGCATGTACAACTTCACCAAGTCCATCGAGGACTTCGCCCGCGCCTCGCTGTCCTACGGCCTGCAGCGCGAGTACCCGGTCTACATGTCGACCAAGAACACCATCCTCAAGGCGTACGACGGTGCCTTCAAGGACATCTTCCAGCGCATCTACGAGGAGGAGTTCAAGGCCGACTTCGACGCCAAGGGCCTCACCTACGAGCACCGCCTGATCGACGACATGGTCGCCGCGGCGATGAAGTGGGAGGGCGGCTACGTCTGGGCCTGCAAGAACTACGACGGCGACGTGCAGTCCGACACCGTGGCGCAGGGCTTCGGCTCGCTGGGCCTGATGACCTCGGTGCTGTCCACCCCGGACGGCCGCACCGTCGAGGCCGAGGCCGCGCACGGCACGGTCACCCGGCACTACCGCCAGCACCAGGCGGGCAAGCCGACCTCGACCAACCCGATCGCGTCCATCTACGCCTGGACCCGGGGCCTGGCCCACCGCGGCAAGCTCGACAGCACCCCCGAGGTGATCGGCTTCGCCGAGTCGCTGGAGCAGGTCGTCGTCGAGACCGTCGAGAGCGGCAAGATGACCAAGGACCTGGCCCTGCTGATCGGCAAGGACCAGGCGTTCCAGACCACCGAGGAGTTCCTCGGCACCCTGGACGAGAACCTGCAGAAGAAGATGGCCTGACCGACCGGCCCGCTCGCTCGTGAGGCCCCCGCCGCACCGCGGCGGGGGCCTTCACGCTTCGTGACGCCGGGTTGGCCCCTGCGGGTGGTTCGGCGGACGGGGACTGGCGCGCGGCGGGGTCGGTGCGCGACCGTGGGCACGGACTTGCAGACCTGGTGTGGGGAGTGTGCGACGTGGTCCTGCCGAAGCGGACTTTGCTCATCGGCGGCGGAATCCTGGCCGTCATCGTCGTGTACTCGTCGAGCCAGGCACCGCCGGGCAGCACGGAGACGGGGCAGACCGACACGACCTGCCGGGTGGAGGTGACCGCCGACGTGCTCAACGTGCGGGTCGCCCCGGACGGCGGCGCCGAGGTGGTGGGCAAGTTCAAGCTGGGCGCCGAGTCCGACGCGGGCAAGACCGTGCAGAACGGCTTCCGGCAGCTCGGTGACAACCGGTGGGCCTCGTCGGAGTTCCTCAAGCCGATGGCGGGCCGCGACTGCGGCTGAGGGGCGCCATTAGGCTGTCGGCGTGACGACGGTCTCCACGGTCAATGTGAACGGGCTGCGCGCGGCGGCGAAGAAGGGCTTCACCGAGTGGCTCGACGCCACCGAAGCCGACGTCGTGTGCCTGCAGGAGGTGCGCGCGGACCCGGCCGACCTGCCGGAGGAGCTGGCCTCCCCACCGGGCTGGCACGCGGTGCACGCCGAGTCCCGGCTGCTGCGCGGGCGCAGCGGGGTGGCGATCTACTCCCGGGCGGAGCCCACGGCCACCAGGGTCGGCTTCGGGGTGCCGGAGTTCGAGGCGAGCGGCCGCTACGTCGAGGCGTGGTTCCCCGGCCTGGTGGTCGGCAGCCTGTACCTGCCCAGCGGCGAGGTCGGCACGCTGCGACAAGAGCAGAAGGAGCGCTTCATGGCGACCTTCCTGCCGTACTTGGTCGAGCTGCGCGACAAGGCCGCGGCAAGCGCTTGCGACGTGCTGATCTGCGGCGACTGGAACATCGCCCACCAGGAGATCGACCTCAAGGCCTGGAAGTCCAACCGCAAGAACTCCGGCTTCACCCCGGGCGAGCGGGCGTGGATGGGCCGGGTGTTCGACGAGGCGGGCTACCGCGACGTGCAGCGGCTGCTGCACCCGGACGGCCCCGGGCCGTACACGTGGTGGTCCTACCGGGGCAAGGCGTACGACAACGACTCCGGCTGGCGCATCGACTACCAGGTGGCCACCCCGGGCCTCGCCGTCCGCGCCAGGTCCGCCGAGGTGGAGCGCGCCGCCACCTACGACGAGCGCTGGTCCGACCACGCCCCGCTGACGGTGGTCTACAGCCGCTGAACCGTGACGCTGAGCGGTCGGCCGCACGCTGTGGGTGTGGTGACGGCCACCCCGGACCCACTACGCCATTAGGCGAGCGCTAGGGTCCGGAGACATCCGATAGTGATACCCACACCGCGCGGGGTTGACACACTCGGTAGTTTCTTCCTGGTCCGCAAGTGGGTTTAACCCAATCGAGGGACGGTTCGGCTTTGTCAGCATCACGGAAGACCCTGGGTGGCCGGGTGGCCTGCACCGCGGGCGTGACGTCGGCACTGATGGTGCTCGGCGCGAACGCCGCGGTCGCCGAGTCCGTGCCGGTGCAGAGTGCGGTCGGGATGCCGATCGGCACCGTGGGCATCGGCGCCGTGGTGGTAGGGGTCGGCGGGATCGTCGTCGGGCTGCTGCGCCGCAAGAAGGCCCCGGTGATCGCCGCCAACGCGCGCGTCGAGCAGGTCGTCGTGCCGCTGACCGTGCCCGTCCCGCGCGTCGCGGTCGAGCCCGCCGACCGCTAGACCGCGTTCGGTCCCGCGAGCGGGTACTGGGAGGATCCACGCGTGTCGACCGAGCAGAGCACCCCCGCGCAGAGCACCCCCGAGCGCAAGCCGCGCGTCCTGTCGGGCATCCAGCCGACAGCGGACTCGTTCCACCTCGGCAACTACCTCGGCGCGGTCCGGCAGTGGGTTTCCCTGCAGGACGAGCACGACGCCTTCTACTTCATCGCCGACCTGCACGCGATCACCGTGGAGCAGAACCCGAAGCAGCTGCGCAAGCGCACCCGGGTCTCCGCCGCGCAGGTCCTCGCGCTGGGGCTCGACCCCGAGCGCACCACGATGTTCGTGCAGAGCCAGGTCCCCGAGCACGCGGAGCTGGGCTGGGTGCTCCAGTGCCTCACCGGGTTCGGCGAGGCCGGGCGGATGACGCAGTTCAAGGACAAGTCGGCGAAGCAGGAGGCGGTCAGCGTCGGGCTGCTGACCTACCCGATCCTGCAGGCCGCCGACATCCTGCTCTACCGGCCGCAGTACGTGCCCGTCGGCGAGGACCAGCGCCAGCACCTGGAGCTGACCCGGGACCTGGCGCAGCGGTTCAACAGCCGCTTCGGCAAGACGTTCCTCCCGCCGGAGCCCTACATCCTCAAGGGCACGGCCAAGATCTACGACCTGCAGGAACCCGGCGCGAAGATGAGCAAGTCGGCGTCGGCGCCGTCGGGGATCATCGAGCTGCTCGACGACCCGAAGGTCTCGGCGAAGAAGATCCGGTCCGCGGTCACCGACACCGGGCGCGAGGTCGTCTACGACCCGGAGAACAAGCCGGGTGTGTCGAACCTGCTGTCGATCTTCTCCGCGCTGACCGGTCGCACGGTCGAGGACCTGCAGAACTCCTTCGAGGGCCGGGGTTACGGCGACCTGAAGAAGGAGTTGGGCGAGGTCGTCGCCGACTTCACCACGCCGGTCCGCGACCAGGTCCAGTCCTACCTGGACGATCCGGCCGAGCTGGACCGCATCCTGGCCAGGGGTGCCGACCGGGCCCGCGAGGTGGCCGCGGCGACGCTGAGCCGGGTGTACGACCGGGTGGGATTCCTCGCCCGACCGTGAAGCGGGCTCGTGTGAATTCATTTCGCGTTGCGGGTGGGCCATTCCGGCAATAGATTTCCGGTGGTGACCGAAAGCGCGGGGAAGACCGCCGACAAGCCGGAAACCAAGCTCGCCCGGCTGCGGGCCCGCCCCGGGATCGACCACCTGGTCCGGGCCTACAACGCCTTCACCGAGCGGTACGGCAACCACTTCGCCGCGTCGATCACCTACTTCAGCGTGCTGTCGCTGTTCCCGCTGCTGCTGGTCGGCTTCGCGGTGCTCGGCTTCGTGCTCGCCGGGGAGCCCTCCACGCTGGCGAGCTTCCAGGAGAGCATCTCCGAGGCGGCCCCGCCCAACCTCAAGGACCTGATCGACACCCTGGTCGACACCGCCATCGAGGAGCGCGGCAAGGTCGGCGTCATCGGCCTGGTCACCGCCGCGTACACCGGCCTCGGCTGGATGAGCAACCTCCGCGACGCGCTCACCGCCCAGTGGGGCCACAAGCTGGAGTCGCCGCCGTTCCTGCGCGGCCTCCTGGTCGACCTGCTGTCGCTGCTCGGCCTCGGCGCCGCGCTGGCCGTCTCGTTCGGCCTCAGCGCCGTCGGCAGCGGCCTGGCGGACACGCTGCTCGACCTGGTGGGGCTGAGCGGGTCGACCGTGGCGCGGGTGCTGCTGTTCGTCGTCACCACCGCGCTCTCGCTCGGCGCGAACTGGCTGGTGTTCCTCTGGGTGATCGCCCGGCTGCCGCGCAGGCAGGTGAGCGTGAAGAGCGCGGTGCGCGGCGCCGCCGCGGCGGCGGTCGGGTTCGAGGTCCTCAAGCTCGTCGGGACCCTCTACCTGAGCACCGTGCTCGGCGGCCCGCTCGGCGCGCTGGTCGGGCCGATCGTGGGTCTGCTGGTGTTCGCCAACCTGGTGTCGCGGTTCCTGCTGTTCATCACCGCGTGGACGGCCACGGCCAAGGAGAACGTCGTCCCCGAGCCGATCCAGCCGCCCGCGCCCGCGGTGATCCGCCCGGTGGTCGAGGTCGCGGGCCGCCCGAAGACCGGCCAGGCGCTCGGGCTGGTCGGTGTGGGGGCGGGTCTGGCCCTGCTCTGGCGCCGCCGGAAGTAGCCGCCCGCCCGGGTTCGCGCCGCCGCCCCCGGTCGGCGCGACCGGATTCCACTGTGGACGTCCTCAGTCGACTGTCACGTCGACGACCACCTGGTTGCGGCACAGCCGGGCGGCGGTGTCGAGGATGTCCGCCAGTTCCAGCCACGGGCAGCCCGACGGCCCCTCGGTGGTCGCCCGCACGACCAGTTCGCCGGTCTTGTCCCGCAGCCGCACCAGCGCGGTCACCAGGTCGGTCTGCTCCAGGGAGAGGTGGTCAGGCACGGCCGCACCGCCGCGCCCAGTTCTCGGCCATGCTGCGCAGCAGGTCGGTGTCCGACCAGTCCCCGTGGGTGGCCGGGATCGCGTCGACCAGCGGCTGCGGTCCCTCCAGCACCGGCGGCCGCAGCCGGTCCTCGATGATCAGGAACCGCCGCTGCTCCACGCAGGTCCCGCGCATGACCGCGACGTACCGGTCTCCCTTGGCCCAGCGGAACGTGTGGCCGAAGAGGTAGATCCGGGAGCACGCCCGGCTGCCGTCGTAAGGGTGTGTGAGGCCCTTGAAGCTCATGGCGCAACTGTGCCAACGGTGCACGCATTTCAGTTACGGATACGGGTGGAACCATTGTGGACTCATGGGCGACTGTTTCGGTACCCAGCCCATCCGACCGGAAGAACCGAGCGCGCTTTCCCGGCGAACCCGGCGTTCGGCGCCTCATTCTGTGAAACCGGCCCGAATCGCACCGCGCTCCGCACCTCCCGTGGGCAGTCGGAACCCGCCGGAGTATGCGCAATCCACGTCGGTTTGCGACCGGCGGGATCACTTTCTGCCGCGAAGGGGTGGAAAAGCCGGTCGCACACGCGGTCGACGAGAACGCGCCCGACCGGCGAATCCCCTCCGGAAGCAGACAAAGGCCGGATGCTGAGACGGTGTTGCCGGGTGTGGCCCGGTGTGGCCGGACCGATCAGCCCTCGACGACGGCGAACTTGATCCCCGCGGCGATCAGCCGGTCGGTGAGGGCGTCGCCCATGGCGACGGCCGTGGTCACCTGCCCCGAGGACGCGGGCAGTTCGTCGAAGGCCAGGCACAGGGCCGACTCGCCGAGCATCTTGGCCGTCTCGCCGTAGCCGGGGTCACCACCGGAGACCTCGGTGACCACGCGCTTGCCACCGCCGGTGCCGACGAAGCGGGCGCGGAACCACGACTTCTCCCGCTGCTCGGCGCTCGGCCCGTCACCCGCCGACATCCGGCCCAGGAGCCAGTTGCGCGCGGGCGGGACCTGGGCGAGGGCGAACAGCGCCCCCACCCCGACCGCCAGGCCGACCATCGCGGGCAGCCGCTTGAAACCCAGGTAGTGGGCGTAGGTGAAGTCCGGGCCGTAGCGCTCCAGCGCCCGGGCCGAGCGCAGGACGACCACCGGGTCCACCGTGGGCGCGGGCATCCCCCACAGCGCCAGGGAGCCCTCCCGGGTGGGGCGCATGGGCACGCCGCGCACCTTCCGCCCCTCGGGCCTGCCCTCGCGCCTGCGCCGCTCGCCCGCCGCCCGCGCCGCCGACCGCATCCGGCCGAAGGCGGTGATGGCGGTCTGGAACGTGCCACCGGAGACCGTGCCGCCAGCCTGGACGAAGCCCTCGACGCGCAGCGGCACGCCCTCGGGCAACTGCTTGACCGTGTAGTGCACCCCCAGGTCGTACGGGATCGAGTCGAAGCCGCAGCAGTGCACGATGCGGGCCCCGGTCTGCACCGCCCGCTCGTGGTGCAGCAGGTAGCTCTGGTCGACGAACTCCGGCTCGCCGGTCAGGTCGACGTAGTCGGTGCCCGCCTCCGCGCACGCCCCGACCAGCGGGTCGCCGTAGTGGATGTAGGGCCCGACGGTCGTGATGACCACGCGCGCCGACTCCGCAACCGCCCGCAGCGAGGCCGAGTCGGTGACGTCGGCCGGGAGCAGGTCCATCTCGGCCAGCACCGGGTCGATGGCGGCCAGCCGCAGCCGCACCTCGGCCAGCTTGGCCTGGTTGCGGCCCGCCAGCGCCCAGCGCAGCTTCGCGGGCGCGTGGCGCGCCAGGTACTCGGCGGTCAGGCCTCCGGTGAAGCCGGTGGCACCGAACAGGACGACGTCGTACTTGCGACCCTCGGGCATGGGCTGACATTACCCATGGGTAACCGACCTCGGCCACACCACCTCGCTGACCAGCACCAGCACCGCCGCCGCGCCCAGCACCACCGCGCCGACAGCCCACTCGGACGCGGCCAAGCCGACCACGGCACCCGCGAAGACCAGCGCCCGCAGGCCGAGCCGGGCGGACCGCGGTAATCGGTGGCGCGGCCGGGGCGCCAGGAACAACGCCCACACCGAGGCCCCGACCACCAGGACAACCGCCCCCAGCACCCACGACACCCGCGACCCCCACCAGGCGAGGGCCAGGAAAGCCAGCACCTCCACGAAGAAGGCCACGAGCAGTTGCAGCCCACGCACCGCGATCACCCCCCCTGAACCCCTGCGAATCCTTGTGCGATCCAGGGTAGGGAGGTCCGGCGATCGGCGCGAAAAGTTGTCCACAGGCCCGCTGACCTGGGCGGAAAGCGGACCGACTGGAGGATTCAGGCGGCCTTGCGCCGGGTGGCGGCGAAGCCGCGCCAGCCGAGAACGCCGATCGTCGTGCCGAACAGCAGGGACGCGGCGGTGAGCACGACGTGCACCACCAGGAACCCGGTCGGAGCGCCGGACGGGTCGAAGGACCGCTCGTCGGCCCAGATGTTGCCGAGGAAGGTGGGCCAGATGATCCAGGACCACACGCCGAAGGCCAGCAGGAACAGCGAGACACGGCGGCTCATCGTCACCGCGCCATCTTCACACCCCCGGTACCCAGCGCGGACGGCACCACCTGGCGGGCGGGGAGCGGGCCGGATCGTGCCCGGATCGTGACAGGCCTTAATCTGCTCGTGTGCGCTCCGCAGCCCGCAGGTCCGTGCCCGCTCTCCTCGTGACGCTCTGCACCCTGGTGCTGGCGGCGCTGATGGCGACGCCGGGGGCCTCCGCGTCCACCCGCGGCCCCCGGAAGGTCCAGCAGACCACCGAGGGCCAGGCCACCCCGACGGCGCAGACCAGCAGCGCCCAGTGCTCCAACCACGACCGGCCACCCGCGCCGATCGACACCTCCGAGGAACCCAAGCCCGGCCAGACCACCCCGCCGCCGCTGCCGGTGCCCGCCGAACCGGTGGGCGGCACGCGGATGGGCGAGTGCGGCCTGGTGTTCCCGACGGGTGCCAAGACGGCCATGCCGGGCAACGTCACCGCCGCGTCCTGGGTCCTCGCCGACCTCACCACCGGCGACGTCATCGCCGCCAAGGACCCGCACGCCCGCGAGCGGCCCGCATCGCTGATCAAGGCGCTGCTGGGGGTCGTGGTCATCCGCAACCTGCGGCTCGACGAGGTCGTCGTCGGCACCCAGGCCGACGCCGACCAGGAGGGCACCAAGGTCGGCATCGGCCCCGGCGGCCAGTACACGGTCCGCCAACTGCTGTTCGCCCTCCTCATGCGCTCCGGCAACGACGCGGCGCACGCCCTCGCGGTCAAGCTCGGCGGCGTCGACGAGGCGCTGGAGAAGATGAACTCCCTCGCCGAGGAGCTGGGCGCCCTCGACACCCGCGCGGCCACCCCCTCCGGCCTCGACGGCCCCGGGATGAGCACCTCCGCCTACGACCTGAGCCTGGTCTTCCGCGCGGCCATGAAGCACCGGGAGTTCGCCGAGGCGGTCGCCACCAGGACGATCGACTTCCCCGGCTACGGCAACAAGCCGGCCTTCAAGGTCAACAACGACAACCGCCTCCTGGGCAAGTACCAGGGCTTCCTCGGCGGCAAGACCGGCTTCACCGACGACGCCCGCCACACCTACCTCGGCGCCGCCGAGCGCGACGGCCACCGCCTCGCGGTCGTGCTGCTGCGCGGCGAGCTGAACCCGGACCCGCTCCCCAACCAGGCGAGCCAGCTCCTGGACTACGGCTTCGCCCTCTTGAAGGAGAAGTCCGAGCCGGTGGGCAAGCTCGTAGACAAGGCCCCGGAGGCCCAGCCGAAGCCGGAAGGCGGTCTGGAGACCGACAACCCGGCCGAATCCGACCCGGCGAACACCAACGCCTCCTCGGTGACCGCTGACGCCGACCGGTCGGCGTTCGGCAACTACGGCGTGCCGCTGGTGGCGCTGGCGGGCGTGGCCATCCTGGGCGCGGCGGTCATGTGGTTGCGCAACCAGCGCGCCAAGGCCGCCCGCAAGGCCCGCATGGCGGCCAACAACAGCTAGGCCGGGCTCGCCAGGCGGCGCGGCCGGGCTGCGGCGGCTACGCGGGCAGTCGGGACGCCGCCTCGACGGACGCGGTGCAGAGCGCCGGGTCCGGGTTCCCCGAGACCACGGCGCCCTCGGCGACGACGAGGTGGTCGCCGGTGGGGCGGGAGCGGAACGGGGTGCCGGTGAAGCGGACGCCCTGGGACCTGAGCAGGGGCCAGCCGAGCGGGTGGACGCTGCCGGTGCCGTCGGTGTCGATGAGGTCCTTCAGCGGGTGCACGTCGTTCTTCGCGCGCATCCGCACCCAGGAGACCGAGACGACGAAGGTGCCGCCGGACGGGTCGGCGAGGGTGATCAGCATGCGGTCGAGGGACTTGCAGGGGTTGCGCAGGAAGAAGTCCCGGACCCGGCCGTAGGAGTTGGCGGCGCAGTCCAGGGCGTTCTCGACGTCTTCCCCGACCTTGCGCAGGCGTAGGCGCTTCCACTCGCTGTCGGACTTGCTCCTGCGGTTGGTGTTGCGGGCCTGCACGGACACGCTGTCGGCCGTTCCGGCGACTTCGGTGCCCATCCCCCCGACACCCGCCCCCGGGCCGCCGCCGAGGACCAGGGCGCCCACCGCGCCGATGGCGAGGACTCCCGCTCCGCCCCTGGGAATCCAGCGGCCGTCTGCGCCGCGTGGCTGGTCGGGTCTGCCCATCGAGTCCCCCTCGGTCGAGTTCCGGTGAAGCCTGGTCGGCTGCGCCCGACTCGATGGGGTGTATGGCGAGGCTTCACTCGATAGAGTGGCGTCAACCCAGGGTTGACAGTGCGCGAGTGTCAACCTAGGGTTGACGGCATGACGGAACCAGTGAAGGCATCGATCCGGCTCGACGAATTGATCGAAACGATCAAGAAAGTGCACCCCGAGGTGCTGGAACAGCTATCCACCGCCGTGATGACGGCGGACCACCTCGGCGAGGTGGCCGACCACCTGATCGGCCACTTCGTGGACCAAGCGCGGCGCTCGGGGGCGTCGTGGACGGAGATCGGCAGGAGCATGGGGGTGACCCGGCAGGCGGCGCAGAAGCGGTTCGTGCCCAAGGGGGACGAGGAGGGGATGGACCCGAACGAGGGGTTCAAGCGGTTCACCCCCCGGGCGCGCAACGTGGTGGTGGGCTCGCAGAACGCCGCCAAGGAGCACGGGAACGACCAGATCGCGCCCGCCCACCTGGTGCTGGGGCTGCTGACCGAACCAGAGGGACTCGGCGCGGCGGCGATCGTGGCGCAGGGGATCACGCCGGAGCAGGTGCGGGAGGCGGCCGTGGCGGTGCTGCCCGGCCCGGCCGAGAGCGTGGGGGCCCTGATCCCGTTCGACGGCGGGGCGAAGAAGGCCCTGGAGCTGACCTTCCGCGAGGCCCTGCGGCTCGGGCACAACTACGTGGGCACCGAGCACATCCTGCTGGCCCTGCTGGAGTTCGAGGCGGGCGACGGGGTGCTCAGCGGACTCGGGGTCGACAAGGCCGCAGCGGAGGAGCTGATCCAGGAGAAGCTGGCGGCGATCGTCGCCGCGCAGGAGAAGCAGGCGTGACAGCGGAGAAGGCCGTGGGAACCCCCACGGCCTTCTCCGCTGTCACGGGTGGAACTCGCCGGGGTCAGCGGCGGAAGAGCAGGGCCCGCTTGACCTCTTGGATCGCCTTGGTGACCTGGATGCCGCGCGGGCAGGCGTCCGTGCAGTTGAACGTGGTGCGGCAGCGCCAGACGCCTTCGGCGTCGTTCAGGATGTCCAGCCGCTCTTCGGCGCCCTCGTCGCGGGAGTCGAAGATGAAGCGGTGGGCGTTGACGATGGCCGCGGGGCCGAAGTAGCTGCCCTCGTTCCAGAAGACCGGGCACGAGGTGGTGCAGCAGGCGCACAGGATGCACTTGGTGGTGTCGTCGAAGCGCTCGCGGTCGTGGGCCGACTGGATGCGCTCGCGGGTGGGCTCGTTCCCGTAGGTGATCAGGAACGGCTTCACCGCCTTGAACGCCTCCATGAACGGTTCCATGTCGACCAGGAGGTCCTTGTGCACCGGCAGGCCCTTGATCGGGGCCACGGTGATGGTCGTCTGCTTGCCCTTGCCGGACATCAGGTCCTTGACCAGGACCTTGCAGCCGAGGCGGTTGACGCCGTTGATCTGCATGGCGTCCGAGCCGCAGATGCCGTGCGCGCACGAGCGGCGGAACGTCAGCGTGCCGTCGACGTACCACTTGACGTAGTGCAGCAGGTTCAGCACGCGGTCGGTGGGCAGGGCCGGGACGTTGAACGACTCCCAGCGCGGCTCGGAGTCGACCTCGGCGTTGAAGCGCAGGATCTTGAGGGTGACGGTCACGGCGCCGTCGGGCACCGGGGGCAGGTCGCCGCGGGAGCCCGCCTTCTCCTCGGAAACGGTGGCAGTCATCAGTACTTGCGCTCCATCGGCTTGTACCGGGTGAAGGTCACGGGCTTGTAGTCGAGCCGGATGTCGCCCTTGAGCCCGTCGCCCTGCTTGTAGAACATGCTGTGGCGCATGTAGTTCGTGTCGTCGCGGTTGGGGTAGTCCTCGCGGGCGTGGCCGCCGCGGGACTCCTTGCGCTCCAGGGCGCCGACGACCAGGCACTCGGCCAGCTCCAGCAGGAAGCCCAGCTCGACGGCCTCCAGCAGGTCGGTGTTGAACCGCTTGCCCTTGTCCTGCACGGTGATGTGCGCGTACCGGTCCTTGAGGGCCTGCACGTCGTGCAGGGCCTGCTTGAGGGTCTCCTCGGTCCGGTACACCGACGCGTTGGCGTCCATCGTGGCCTGCAGCTCGGTGCGGATGTCGGCCACCCGCTCCTTGCCGTGCTCCGACAGCAGCAGCGCGAGCTGCTCCTCGACCACCGTGGTGGGGTTCTCCGGCAGTTCCACGTGCTCGCGGCCCACCGCGTACTCGGCGGCGGCGATGCCCGCGCGGCGGCCGAACACGTTGATGTCCAGCAGCGAGTTGGTGCCCAGCCGGTTCGCGCCGTGCACCGACACGCACGCGCACTCGCCCGCCGCGTACAGGCCGGGGACGACGTTGTCGTTGTCGCGCAGCGCCTCGCCGTGGACGTTGGTCGGGATGCCGCCCATGGCGTAGTGCGCCGTCGGGTACACCGGGACCGGCTCGGTCACCGGGTCGACCGCCAGGTAGGTGCGGGCGAACTCGGTGATGTCGGGCAGCTTGGTCTCCAGGACCTCCGCGCCCAGGTGGGTGCAGTCGAGCAGCACGTAGTCCTTGTTCGGACCGGCGCCGCGGCCCTCCAGCACCTCCAGGGCCATCGACCGGGCGACGATGTCGCGCGGGGCGAGGTCCTTGATGGTGGGGGCGTAGCGCTCCATGAACCGCTCGCCGGAGGCGTTGCGCAGGATCGCGCCCTCGCCGCGGGCACCCTCGGTGAGCAGGATGCCCAGGCCCGCCAGGCCGGTCGGGTGGAACTGGTAGAACTCCATGTCCTCCAGCGGCAGGCCCTTGCGGAAGATGATGCCCATGCCGTCGCCGGTCAGGGTGTGCGCGTTCGAGGTGGTCTTGAAGACCTTGCCGAAGCCGCCGGTGGCGAACACGACGGCCTTGGCCTGGAACACGTGGATCTCGCCGGTGGCCAGCTCGTAGGCGACCGCGCCGGTGCAGACCGGGCCGTTCTCCGTCTCGGTCATGCAGATGTCGAGGACGTAGAACTCGTTGAAGAACTCGATGCCCTGCTTGACGCAGTTCTGGTACAGCGTCTGCAGGATCATGTGGCCGGTGCGGTCCGCGGCGTAGCAGGCCCGGCGCACGGCGGCCTCGCCGTGGTTGCGGGTGTGCCCGCCGAAGCGGCGCTGGTCGATGCGGCCCTCGGGCGTCCGGTTGAACGGCAGGCCCATCTTCTCCAGGTCGAGGACGGCGTCGATGGCCTCCTTCGCCATGATCTCGGCGGCGTCCTGGTCGACCAGGTAGTCACCGCCCTTGATCGTGTCGAAGGTGTGCCACTCCCAGTTGTCCTCCTCGACGTTGGCCAGCGCGGCGCACATGCCGCCCTGGGCCGCGCCGGTGTGCGACCGGGTCGGGTAGAGCTTGGTGAGCACCGCCGTGCGGGCCCGCGAGCCCGACTCGATGGCCGCGCGCATACCCGCGCCACCGGCCCCGACGATCACCACGTCGTATTTGTGGAACTGCATGTCGTAACCGCTTCTTCCCGCAGGGATCCAGGACAGGGGGTGGTGGTGGCGATCAGTCGGCGGGGATGGTGGCGTCGAAGGTGAAGATGACGTAGGTGCCCAGGGCCAGGATCAGCACCATGGAGACGTACAGCATGACCTTGAGCCAGAACCGGGTGGTGTCCTTGCGCGCGTAGTCGTTGATGACCGTGCGCAGGCCGTTGCCGCCGTGGATCTCGGCCAGCCAGAGCATCGACAGGTCCCAGAGCTGCCAGAACGGGCTCGACCAGCGGCCTGCGACGAAGGCGAAGTTGATCCGGTGCACGCCGCCGTCGAGGATGTTCATGATGAACAGGTGCCCGAGCACCAGCACGATCAGCGCGATGCCCGAGATGCGCATGAACAGCCAGCTGGCCAGTTCGAAGTTGCTGCGCCGGGCCGCGGGGCGGCGCGGGGAGCGGGGCTTGTCCAGTGCGAGCGTCATGGTCAGCTTCCCCCGAACATCTCGGACACCGTGCGCACCATCATGAAGTAGGCGCCGGGGACCATCACCAGGACCCAGACGACCAGGAGCGTCCAGAGCATCGGCTTCTGGTACTTCGGGCCCTTGGCCCAGAAGTCCACGAGCATGACCCGGATGCCGTTGAGGGCGTGGTAGAGCACCGCGCCCACCAGGCCGACCTCCAGCAGGTTCACGATCGGGCTCTTGTAGGTCTCGATGACCTGGTCGTACGCGTTCGGCGACACCCGCACCAGGGCGGTGTCGAGCACGTGCGCGAACAGGAAGAAGAAGGTCAGGACCCCGGTGATGCGGTGGGCAACCCATGACCACATGCCCGGGTCTCCCCGGTAGAGCGTCCCGTTGCTGCGGGACCCGCGCGCCACTACCTGCTCGGTAGCCATGGCCGAGTCGGTCATCGGTGGAGGGCCTCCAACGTCGCTGGTGGACTACGGGCCCGAGCGGAAGACAACACGTAAACGGGCCTTGACCCACAGGATGCTAGACCCGTCCGGCGGAACCCACCCAACCCGCCGCCGGGGTCTGTGACGGACAAGACACGCAGGCCCAGGGCGTGTGCGACCCCTCGGTGTGACGACGGTCATGGTGACCCGGCGGGTCCGAAACCCCTTCGTGACCGAACCGCTTTACTCGCACGAGTAATCACTTCGGGTGAATCGTCTTACCTACTCGCGAGTAGGGGGAAACCCCTTGTGGTCCACAGCCGACTGATAGGGGTTCCACCAGGTCCACCCCGGACTTCCACTCGATCGAGTGAGCGGATGGGCACATTCGGCCACGGTCCGCTCCGACGAATCAACGATTGGGTTACGCCCTCGCGTTCGCATGGGCCCGGCCGGTACCGGGGAGTACGTTCCTGCGGAACCATCGCGCTCGGCCACCGCCAAGCGCATGTATTCCGGAAGGAGAAAGCCTTGCGTCGAATGCGAGGACTTCGTCTCGCCGCGGGCGCGCTCGCGCTGGGGCTCGGCCTGACCGCGTGCGGGGGCTCCGACACGGGGTCCGGCTCCGGCGGCACCCAGGCGAGCACGCCCGCGTCCGAGCTGAAGATCGGCCTGGCCTACGACATCGGCGGCCGGGGCGACCAGTCCTTCAACGACTCCGCGGCGCGCGGCCTCGACAAGGCCAAGTCCGAGTTCGGCGTCGACATCAAGGAGCTCGAGGCCGCGGCGGGTGAGACCGGCGCGCAGAAGGAAGACCGGCTGCGCCAGCTCGCCGAGGGCGGCTACACCACCGTCATCGCCGTGGGCTACGCCTACGCCGAAGCCCTGGCCAAGGTCGCCCCCGACTACGCCGAGGTGAAGTTCGCGCTGATCGACAGCACCGACGCCAAGGGCGACAACATCGAGAACCTGGTGTTCGCCGAGCAGGAGGGCTCCTTCCTGGTCGGCGTGGCCGCCGCGCTCAAGAGCACGACGGGCAAGCTCGGCTTCGTCGGTGGCGTGAACACCCCGCTGATCCAGAAGTTCGAGGTCGGCTTCACCGCGGGCGCCAAGGCCGCCAAGCCGGACGCCACCGTCGAGGTCAAGTACCTGACCCAGCCGCCGGACTTCACCGGCTTCAACGACCCGGCCAAGGGCGAGACCGCGGCGAACGGCATGTTCGACGCGGGCGTGGACGTCGTCTACGCCGCCGCGGGCGGTTCCGGCAACGGCGTCTTCAAGGCCGCCAAGGCCAAGGGCAAGCTGGGCATCGGCGTCGACTCCGACCAGTACAACCTCCCGGCGCTGGCCGACGTCAAGGACGTGATCATGACCTCCATGATCAAGAAGGTGGACACCGCGGTCTACGACTTCATCGTCTCGGTGAAGGACGGCAAGTTCACCGCGGGCGAGAAGGTCTACGACCTCAAGGCCGGTGGCATCGACTACTCCACCTCCGGCGGCAAGATCGACGACATCAAGGCCCAGATCGACGAGTACAAGACCAAGATCTCGTCCGGCGAGATCAAGGTCCCGTCCACCAAGTAGCGGGCGACCTCGACAGGGTTCGTGCGGACGGACCCGGGCATCGCGCCCGGGTCCGTCCCCGCGTTTTCGGCTCCCCACCGACCACCGACAAAGGATTCCCCCGTGCCCACCGAACCAGCAGCGGGCGGCGAACCCGCCCCGGCGGTCGAGCTGTCCGGGATCACCAAGCGCTTCCCGGGCGTGATAGCGAACTCCGACGTCAACGTCACCGTCAGACCGGGCACCGTGCACGCCCTGGTCGGTGAGAACGGCGCGGGCAAGTCCACCCTGATGAAGATCCTCTACGGGATGCAGCAGCCGGACGAGGGGCGGATCCTCATCGACGGCGTCCCCACCGCGTTCGGCTCGCCCGCCGACGCGATCAGGGCGGGCATCGGCATGGTGCACCAGCACTTCATGCTGGCCGACAACCTGACCGTGCTGGAGAACGTGGTCCTGGGCAGCGAGCCCAGGGCCGGGCTCCGGCTGGACTTCGGGGCCGCGCGCGAGCGGATCAGGGAGATCTCCGCCGCCTACAGCCTCAACGTGGACCCGGACCGGGTCGTCGACGACCTCGGTGTCGGCGAGCGGCAGCGGGTGGAGATCCTCAAGGTCCTCTACCGCGGGGCGCGCACGCTGATCCTGGACGAGCCGACCGCCGTCCTGGTGCCGCAGGAGGTCGACGAGCTGTTCGGCAACCTGCGCGAGCTCAAGGCCGAGGGCCTGACGATCGTGTTCATCTCGCACAAGCTCGACGAGGTGCTCTCGGTCGCCGACGACATCACCGTCATGCGCCGGGGCACCACCGTCGCGAGCGTCTCCCCGCGCGAGGTCACCTCCCGGCAACTGGCCGAGCTGATGGTCGGCAGCGCGCTGCCGGTCCCCGAGCTGCGCGACTCCACCGTCACCGACCGCCCCGTGCTGACCGTGACCGGCCTGACCGTCTCCGGCGCCGACGGCCGCACCGTGCTCGACGACCTGTCCTTCACCATCCACGCGGGCGAGGTCCTGGGCATCGCGGGCGTCGAGGGCAACGGGCAGGCCGAGCTGGTCGAGGCGCTGATGGGCATCCGCACCCCCACCGCGGGCACCGTGCGCCTCGGCGAGGAGGACATCACCAGGGCCTCCACCAGGCACCGGCGCGAGGTGGGCATCGGCTACGTGCCCGAGGACCGCCACCGCCAGGGCGTGCTGCTGGAGGCCACGCTGTGGGAGAACCGGGTGCTGGGCCACCAGACCCGCAAGCCCAGCTCCCGCGGCGCGCTGATCGACATCAAGGGCGCCAAGGCCGACACCGAGCGGATCGTGCGCGACTACGACGTGCGCACCCCCGGCATCGGCGTGCACGCCTCCGCGCTGTCCGGCGGCAACCAGCAGAAGCTGATCGTCGGCCGGGAGATGAGCGCCGACCCGGTGCTGCTGATCGCCTCGCACCCCACCCGGGGCGTCGACGTCGGCGCGCAGGCGGCCATCTGGGAGCACATCCGCCGCGCCCGCGCCGAGCACCTGGCGGTGCTGCTGATCTCCGCCGACCTCGACGAGCTGATCGGCATGTCCGACACCCTCGCGGTGATCTTGCGCGGCAGGCTCGTCGCCGACTACGACCCGTCCACCGTGACCCCGGAGCAGCTCGGCTCCGCGATGACCGGCGCCGGGAGGGAAGACTGATGGGCAGGTTCTCACCCCGTTCGCTGCTGCTGGGGCTCGCCGCCCCGCTCGGCGCGCTCGCGTTCGCCGTGCTGGTCTGCGCGGTGATCCTCGGCGTCACCGGGCACTCGCCGCTGGACACCGTGGACGCCATGGTGTCGGCCGCGCAGCGCCCGCGCACCTTCGTCAACTCGCTCAACAGCGCCACCACCTACTACCTGGCGGCGGTGGCGGTGGCGATCGGCTTCAAGATGAAGCTGTTCAACATCGGCGTCGACGGGCAGTACCGGCTCGCCGCGATGCTGTCGGCCGCGCTGGCGGGCGCCACCTTCATGGAGGGGCTGCCGTCGTTCCTGCGGGTGGCCCTGACCGTCGTGGCGGCCATGCTGGTCGGCGCGGGCTGGGCGGGGGTGGCCGCGCTGCTCAAGGTCACCCGCGGCGTCAGCGAGGTCATCTCCACGATCATGCTCAACGCCATCGCCACCTACCTGGTGTCCTACCTGCTCAACCCGGCCCGGCTCGCCGAGGACCGACCGGGCTCCAACAACATCGGCACCCGGCCGATCGACGAGGGTGGGCAGGTCGCGGGCCTGGACATCCCCGGGTCCTCGTCGCAACTGTTCGGGCTGGTGTTCCTGGCCGCGCTGGTCGGGTTCGGCTACTGGTTCGTGCTCGCGCGGACCCGCTTCGGCTTCGAGCTGAAGGCCACCGGCCTGTCGGAGTCGGCGGCGGTGGCCAGCGGGGTCAGCGTGAAGAAGATGGTCCTGGTGTCGATGCTGCTCTCCGGCGCGGTCGCGGGCCTGGTCGGGATGCCGCAGTTGCTCGGGTCGTCGTACTCGTACTCGCTGGACTTCCCGCCGGGCATCGGCTTCATCGGCATCGCGGTCGCCCTGCTCGGCCGCAACCACCCCGTCGGCATGGCGCTCGCCGCGCTGCTGTGGGGCTTCCTGGACAACTCGTCCAACTCCCTCGACGTCGCCGGGGTGCCGCGCGAGATCGTCGGCATCATGCAGGGTGTCATCGTGCTGTCGGTCGTCGTCGCCTACGAGCTGGTGCGCCGCTACCGGGTCCGCGCCGAGCAGCGCGACGTCGGCACGGCCCTGGGCCGGACCAAGACCGCCGAGGAGGCGTCCGCATGACCGCCGGATCGAGCACGGGCGCGCGGCACGCGTCGCCCGTCAGGGGTGCCAGGAAGATCAGGCCGTGGGTGTACTTCCTGATCGCCGTGGCCGCCGTGCTGGTGCTCTCGGCGGTGCGCGTGCTCGCGGGCGCCACCGACCTGACCTCCAGCGGCACCGTGCAGGCCGCGCTCACCGCGGCGGTCCCGCTGGCCATGGCCGCGCTGGCGGGCATGTGGGCCGAGCGCGGCGGCGTGGTCAACATCGGCCTTGAGGGCATGATGGTGCTGGGCACCTTCGGCGCCGGGTACGCCGGGTACCAGTGGGGCCCGTGGGCCGCGGTGGCGTTCGGCCTGTTCCTCGGCGTCGTCGGCGGCCTGCTGCACGCGGTCGCCACGGTCAGCTTCGGCGTCGACCACATCATCTCCGGTGTGGCGATCAACCTGCTGGCCCCGGGTGCGGCGCTGTTCCTGTCCAAGCTGTACTTCGCCGACGCCCCCGGCGGCGGCCAGAAGCAGTCCCCGCGGATCGCCGACGCGCCCAAGATCACCGTCCCCGGCCTGTCGGACGTGCTGGGCACCGTCGAGGGCAAGCACTGGTTCTTCGTCTCCGACGTCGCGGGCCTGCTGCGCGGCCTGGTGACGGAGGTGTCGCTGCTGACGGTCCTGGCGGCGCTGCTCATCGTCTGGTCCGGCTGGGTCCTCTGGCGCACCCCGTTCGGCCTGCGCCTGCGCTCCTGCGGCGAGGCGCCCACCGCGGCGGAGTCGCTGGGCGTCGACGTCTACCGGTACAAGTACCTCGCGGTCATCGCCTCCGGCGGCTTCGCCGGGCTCGGCGGCGCCTTCCTGGCGGTCAGCTCGGGGCAGTTCCGCGACGGGCAGACCGGTGGCCGCGGCTTCATCGGCCTCGCCGCGATGATCTTCGGCAACTGGCGGCCCGGCGGTCTGGCCACCGGCGCGTCGCTGTTCGGCTACACCGACGCGCTGGCGCTGCGCGGGTCCACGGCGGTGCACGCGTTGCTGTTGCTGCTGGGCATCGCGCTGGTCGTGGTGGCGGTCGTGCAGTACCGCTCCGGGCACCACGTGCTCTCGGCCGTGGCCGCGGCGCTGGGCGTGCTGTTCGGCTACTGGTACTTCGCCAGCGACGAGGTCCCGGCCGAGCTCGTCGGCGCGGCGCCGTACGTGGTTACCCTGTTGGTCCTCGGACTGGCGTCGCAGCGGCTCCGGCCGCCGCGGATGGCCGGTGAGCCGTACCGGAAGGGCCAAGGCAAGTGACTGTCGACTGGGAAGCGCTCCGCGCCGCCGCCGTCTCCGCCGCCGCGCTGGCGTACTGCCCGTACTCGGGTTTGCAGGTGGGGGCCGCGGCGATCGTCTCCGACGGGCGGCTGATCACCGGCTGCAACGTGGAGAACGCGGCGTACGGGGTGGGCCTGTGCGCCGAGTGCGCGCTGGCGGGTCAGCTCGCGCTGACCGGCGGCGGCCGGTTCGTGGCCATCGCCTGCCGCAGCGGCGCCGGTGAGCTGCTGATGCCGTGCGGCCGGTGTCGGCAGATCATCCACGAGCTGGGCGGCGCCGAGTGCCTGGTGGACACCCCGCGCGGGCCGCTGCCCATGTCGGAGGTCCTGCCGGACGCGTTCGGGCCCGCGCAGCTTCCCGCCTAGAGGCGTGTGCGGTCCCGGAAGACGGTGTAGTTGGTCTCCAGGTCCCGCGCGGCGTCGGTCAGGGTTGTGATGAGCCGGTGCTTGGGGAGGGCGGTCGCCAGGATGCGGCCGCCCTCCCTGCGCGCGCAGAGCAGGCGGGGCCCGGGGACCAGGTAGGCCAAGAGGTGGTCGGTGGGGCTGCCCCAGTCGAGGAAGCGGGCGCAGGCCGAGGCCCGGCAGTGGTCGAGTCCGGTGAGTGCGGGGGAACCGCTCAGGAGGGTCCGGAACACCGATTCCGGGGTGCCGGTGAGGCGGGCGTCCGGGGTTTCGGGGGTGGCCCTGGCGCGGAGGGTGTCCGCGTGCAGCGACCGGAGCAGCTGGGGGACGTAGGACTGGGTGCTCTGGTCGGTCACCAGGGTGCCGCAGACGAACACGCGGACGGTGCGCAGGCCGGTGTCGCCCTCGTCCGGGGGCGACAGCTCCAGCGCCAGGGTGGTGGGGTCGCCGATGAGCCGCATCGTTGCAGGGTCGCGCACGGCGGGGCGCGGGGATGCGCGCTTTTGAGCGCTACCGTGACCCCGACGGAAGGGGACGCCGATGGAGCCGTTCAGTGCGGTGGAGGTCATCCGGGCCAAGCGGGACGGGCTGCGGCTCACCGACGCCCAGGTGGACTGGGTGGTGGACGCCTACACCCGCGGGGTGGTGGCCGAGGAGCAGATGTCCGCGCTGGCCATGGCCGTCTACCTCAACGGCATGGACACCGACGAGACCGCCAGGTGGACCGCCGCGATGGTCGATTCCGGCGAGGTGCTGGACCTGCGCACCGACCGGCCGACCGTCGACAAGCACTCCACCGGCGGGGTCGGGGACAAGATCACGCTGCCGCTGGCGCCGCTGGTCGCCGCCTGCGGGGCGGCCGTGCCGCAGCTGTCCGGGCGCGGGCTCGGGCACACCGGCGGGACCCTGGACAAGCTGGAGGCTGTGCCCGGCTGGCGCGCGCGGCTCAGCACCGACGAGATCGTGGCGCAGCTCGCGGACGTCGGCGCCGTGGTGTGCGCGGCGACCGAGGGCCTGGCGCCCGCCGACCGCAAGCTCTACGCGCTGCGCGACGTCACCGGCACCGTCGAGTCGATCCCGCTGATCGCCAGTTCCATCATGAGCAAGAAGATCGCCGAGGGCGCGGACGCGCTGGTGCTCGACGTGAAGTTCGGGTCCGGGGCGTTCATGAAGACCGTGGACGACGCCAGGGCCCTGGCCAGGGCCCTGGTGGGGATCGGGGTGTCGCGGGGGTTGCGGATCTCCGCGCTGCTGACCGACATGTCCGTGCCGCTGGGGCGCGCGGTGGGCAACGCCGTCGAGGTCGCCGAGTCGGTGGAGGTGCTGCGCGGCGGCGGGCCCGAGGACGTCGTCGAGCTGACGGTGGCGCTGGCCCGGGAGATGCTGGCACTGGCCGGTCTGCCCGAAGTGGACCCGGCGCGGGTGCTGGCCTCCGGGCGGGCCTACGAGGTGTGGGCGCGGATGATCCGGGCCCAGGGCGGCGACCCGGACGCGCCGCTGCCCGCACCGGGTCACGTCCACGTGGTGCCCGCGCCCGCCACCGGTGTGCTCACCGGGCTCGACGCCTACGCCGTGGGCGTCGCGGCGTGGCGGCTCGGGGCCGGGCGGGCGCGCAAGGAGGACCCGGTGCAGGCCGCCGCGGGAATCCTGTGCCTGGCCAAGCCCGGCGACCCGGTCGTGGCGGGGGAACCGTTGCTGGAACTGCACACCGACACCCCCGAGGCGGTCCCGGCCGCGCTCGCCGCGCTGGAGGGCGCGGTGTCCGTGGCGGACTCCGCGCCCACCCGCGGCCCGCTGGTCCTGGAGGTCGTGCGGGGTTAGCGTGGTCGGATGCCGCCCGTCGAGCTGACCAGCTTCCTCGGCCGCGCCGCGGAGACCGCCGCCGTCCGGCGGCTGCTCGACGACGCCCGCCTGGTGACGCTGACCGGACCGGGCGGGGTCGGCAAGACCCGGCTCGCCCTCGCGGTGGCCGGGGCGGACGACCCCGTCTTCGTCGCGCTTGCCGACGTGCGCGACCCCGACCTGCTGCCCGCCGCGGTCGCGGGCGCGTTCGGGCTGCACGACCGGCCCGGGCAGGACGCCACCCGCACCGTGCTGCACCACCTGGCGGGCAGCGACGTGCTGCTGCTGCTCGACAACTGCGAACACCTCGTCGAGGCCGCGGCCCGGTTCGCCCACGCCGTGCTGGCCGCCTGCCGCGGCGTGGTCGTGCTCGCCACCAGCAGGCAGTCGCTCGGCGTGCCGGGGGAGCGGGTGTTCCCGGTGCCGCCGCTGCCGGTGCCCGCCGAACCCGGCACCGCCGACCCGCTGGCCTACGACCCGTTGGCCTATGACGGCGTGCGGCTGTTCGTCGAGCGCGCCGACCGGGGCTTCGCGCTCACCGCAGGCAACGCCGCCGACGTCGCCCGGCTGTGCACCCGGCTCGACGGGCTGCCGCTGGCGATCGAGCTGGCCGCCGCCCGGGCCCGCTCGCTGGCACCCCGGCAGATCCTCGACCGGCTCGACCACCGGCTGCTCACCTCCACCACCCGCGGCGTACCCGACCGCCAGCAGACCCTGCGCGCCACCATCGCCTGGAGCCACGACCTGTGCACCGGCGCCGAACGGGCGCTGTGGGCGCGGGTGTCGGTGTTCGCGGGCTCGTTCGACCTGCCCGCCGCGACGGCGGTCTGTGCCGACCTGGGCACCGAGGCGACCGTGCTGGGGCTGGTCGACGGCCTGCTGGACAAGTCGGTGCTGCTGCGCGAGGAGACCGCGGGCGACGTCCGCTACCGGATGCTGGAAACCCTCCGCGAGTTCGGCCGGGAGGAACTGGAGGCCGCCGGTGAGCTGACGGCGGTCTCGCGCAGGCACCGCGACGTCTACGACCGGCTGACCGCCGCGGCCGAGGCGGACTGGGCGGGCCCCCGGCAGGCGCGGTGGGTGGCCGCGCTGCGCGCCGAGCACGCCAACCTGCGAGCCGCCCTGGAGTGGTCGCTGACCGAGCCGGGGGAGGCCCCGGTGGCGCTGCGGATGGCCGCCAGGGTCGAGGAGTACTGGACCCTGCGCGGTTCGGTGTCCGAGCTGCGCCGCTGGCTCGACCGGGCCCTCGCCGCCGTCCCCGGGCCGGGACCCGAGCGGGCGCACGCCGCGGGCGTGGCCGCGCTGGCGGCGCTGTGGCACTACGACACCGCCACCACCGCGGCCCGGCTCGCCGAAGCGGGCGACACCGACTTCGCCGCGTTCGTCCGGGCGCTGGCGGCCATGCTCGGCGGCGACTCCGCCGAGGGCGCGCGGCGGGCGGCGGCCGTGGTCGAGCGGGTCGGCGACGACGTCCGCCGCGCCCTGCACCCGATGTTCATCCTGGGCGTGTGCTCCGCGATCGAGGGCGACCTCGACGGCGGCAGGCGCGTGCTGCACCGGGCGGTCGACCTGGCCGACGACGCCTTCTACCTGAGCATGGCCCACTACGGCACGGCCGTCGTCGAGGTGCTCTGCGGCGACGTCGGAGCCGCCGAGCGCGCCTGCCGCGCCGGGCTGCGCGCCGACGCGGGCATCCACAACCTGTTCGGCAGCGCGCACCACGTGGAGGCACTGGCCTGGGTCGCGGTCCGCTCCGGCGCCCCCGAGCGCGCGGCGGAGCTGTTCGGCGCGGCGGCCACCCTGTGGGAACTGGTCGGCGTCTCCCCGCGCCGGGCCGCGTCGCTGGCGGGCCCGCACACCGCGCACGTGGCCGAGGCGACCGCGGCCCTCGGCGAGCAGCGGTTCGCCGAGGCCCACGCCCACGGGCACGCGCTGCCGGTCGACGCGGTCCGGCCGTTCGCACTGGGGGAGAGCGGCCCGCCGCGGCTCGCGGGCACCCTCACCCGGCGCGAGGCGCAGGTGGCGGGACTGGTCGCCGAGGGGCTGACCAACCGGGAGATCGCGGCCAAGCTGGTGATCTCCACCCGCACGGCCGACACGCACGTGCAGCGCATCCTGGCCAAGCTCGGGTTGCGCAACCGCACCCAGGTGACCACCTGGGCGCACGCGCAGTTCATTTCCCCGGCACGCTGATTTCCTGTGCCGGGAGGTGTGAATTCACATGACCGGACGTAGCGTCCCACAGCTATGAGAATCAGTCAGAAAATTGCCCTCGCCATTCCCGCCGTTTTGATCATCGTGGGCGCGGGAACCGCTTCCGCAAATCCGACCGCGAGCGCCGCGCCGACTGCCCAGGTCGCCGTCGCCGACTCCTACCAGCGCGGACCCGACCCGACGGCGTTCAGCGTGCGGGCGCCCCGAGGGACGTTCGCCTTTTCGACGTATTAGGTGTCCGCAGCCGTGTCCGGTTTCGGCGGGGGCACCATCTACTACCCGAACGACACCACGAAGGGCACCTTCGCCGGGGTCGCGGTGTCCCCCGGCTACACCGGCCCGGAATCGTCGGTGGCCTGGCTGGGATCGCGACTGGCGTCACAGGGTTTCGTGGTCATCACCATCACCACCAATTCGCTGTACGACCAGCCCGCCGGCCGCGGCAGGCAACTCCTGGCCGCGCTGGACTACTTGACCGAGCGATCACCCACCCAGGTCCGCCAACGCCTGGACACCACCCGGCTCGGCGTCGTCGGCCACTCGATGGGCGGCGGCGGGGCGCTCCAGGCAGCCTCGTCGCGGACCACGCTCAAGGCCGCGGTGCCGCTCGCGCCGTGGAACGCGGTGAAGAACTGGTCGGGCATCCGGACGCCGACGCTGATCGTGGGCGGGACGACCGACGCCATCGCGCCGGTGGGCACGCACTCGCTGCCGTTCTACAACAGCATGACGGGTGCGCGTGAGCGGGCCTTCGCCGATGTCACGGGGGCGGGGCACTTCGCGTTCATCCGGGAGGACCCGGTGATCGGGGCGTTGGTGGTGTCTTGGCTGAAGCGGTTCCTGGACGGGGACAGCCGGTACGCGCCGTTCGTCACTGATCCTGCTGGGGTGTCTCGGTTCCTGTGCTCTTGCCCTTACGCCGACTGAGGTCTTGCCCGCCCTGTGGATCCCGCCTGCCGTTCAAGAGCCCGGGAGTTTTCGGGGCGTGCCCGGGTGGGTGGATCTGCTTGGGCGGGGCCCCTACGCCGATCATGTGCCCAGTGTGACCGAGTGGGGCTGAAGGGATGCCCCACAGCCCAAGCAGGCTTGCACATGATCGGCTCCCCCACCCAAGCAGATCCACCCACCCGGGCCTTTTCGTAGCCGGGCCGGCGGTTGGTGGGGTGGTCGGCTTTTGCTGCGCCTGGCGGGGTTGCGGGTGGCTGGCCGCCAGGCCGGCGGTTGATGGGGAGTTGGCGGCTGCGCACCGTGAGGTTCGCGTGGCTGGCCGCTTGGCCGCCGGTTTGAGGGGTGGTCGGCGGCTGCGCCCGGTGGGGTTTGGGGTGGCTGGCCGTCAGGCCGATGGTTCGGGGTGGTTGGCGGCTGCGCTTGGTGGGGTCGGCGTGGCGGGCCGCTGGGGCGCCGGTTGGTGGTTGGCGAGCGGGCACGCGGTTGGTGGGGTGGTTGGTGGCTGTGCCCGCGGTGCTCGGGGCGGCGCCGAAGCCGTGGTGGTCCTTTGTGGACTTG
>NZ_JAJCXD010000076.1:0-23397 GCF_021056305.1 Actinokineospora sp. PR83 | reverse complement strand
GGGTGGTGGGCGGGGGCGGGGTGGGCTGGCCGCCGCCGAGCATCAGCTCCGCGAAGGTGGCCATGGCCTCGTCCAGGTGGCCGCCGATGCGGCGGACCGACTCGTCGTTGCTGCGCCGGACCAGGGACTCCACCGAGTCGGAGTCGGGGCGGTGGGACAGGGTGCCCTCGACCTTGGTCAGGCCGCGTTCGATCGAGCCGCCGAGGTCGCCCAGCTTGGTGGTGAAGCCGTCCTCCACCGTGTCCAGGCGGGTGGCCATCTCGTCCAGGCGGGCCGTGACGGTCTCCAGGCGCTGCGCCAGGGACTCCAGGCGCTCGCTCGCGTCGACGGTCTCGCGGGTCTCGCGCAGGGCCTCGCGCAGGGCGCCGGTGGCCTCGTCGAGCTTGCCGTGGACGGCGTCGCGGGATTCGACGACCGAGGTGTCGAGGGCTTCGCGGGTGGCTTCGAGGCTGGTGGCGACCGTGTCGAGCTTGCCGTGCAGGGAGTCCGAGGTCTCGGTGAAGCGGCCGTGCAGGGCGTTGGTGGAGTCGGTGACCTTGCCGTGCACCGCGTCGACCCGGCCGGTGGTGAGGTCGACCTTGCCGACGACCGCGTCCGCCGCCTCGGTGACCGTGCGGGCCAGGGCGTCCTTGGTGCCGTCGAGGTGCTCGTGCACGCCCTCGTCGACCTCGTCGATGCGGCCGCGCAGGGCGGTCTCCAGGATCTCGATCCGCTCCCGCACCGGGCCGTGCACCGAACCGGGGACCTGGTCGATCTTGCCGTCCTGCTTGTCCAGGTGGTGGTCCAGCTCGTCGATGCGGCGGTGGATGCTGGCGAGCTTGTCCTCCAGGCCGTCCATCCGCCCCGCCACGCCCTCGAACCGGCCCGCGACCCCGTCGAGCCGACCGTCGAGCTGCGCGAACGGCGTCGCCAGCTTGTCCACGATGCTCTCCACGGCCCGCCCGATCGCCGCGATCGCCGTGTCCTGCGCCTCCAGCTTCGACATCGCCTCGTCCAGCCGCTCCGCCAGCACGCTGACCTCGGTGCGGTCGGGCATCTCGGACAGGCGCTTGCGCACCGACCCGATCGACTCCAGGGGCGACAGCCTGGCGTGGATCTCGTCCAGGGCGTCGAAGATCTGCTGCTGTTCGCTCTCACGGATCTCGGCCGCGCGCGTGAGCATGTTGCGCATCCGGTCGAACGACACCGTGGGGTTGTTTTCGTTCACGGAGGTGACCTTCGTCCTGGGGAGGGAATGTTGTGGAGACCCTGGGGAGCCTAGCCAGTCCCAGAAGGCGTCCATACACCACCCGTCGCTAGTTCGTCGGTCCAGACACGCGTGGTTGGACCGTTCGGCGTACAGTCTGCCGGCGGTTGCGGCGACCCCGGGGTACCTTACGTGACGGATCGGTTACTCCATCGGGTGGCCCGCTCCGCCGAGTACCGTACGGCCATGTCGACCCACCCCACGGCACCGGTGACCCCGGAAGCCCTCCTCCGCGCCCCCAAGGTCCTCCTGCACGACCACCTCGACGGCGGTTTGCGCCCGGCCACGGTCATCGACCTCGCCGAGGCCCGCGGTTACCGCGACCTCCCCACCACCGACGCCGACGCGCTCGGCGCGTGGTTCCGGGAGTCCGCCGACTCCGGCTCCCTCGTCCGCTACCTGGAGACGTTCGCCCACACCTGCGGCGTGCTCCAGGACGAGGCCGCGCTCGTGCGCGTGGCCGCCGAGTGCGCCGAGGACCTCGCCGCCGACGGCGTGGTCTACGCCGAGGTCCGCTACGCGCCGGAGCTGTGCACCGAGAAGGGGCTCGGGCTCGACGCCATCGTGGAGGCGGTGCAGGCCGGGTTCCGCGAGGGGGAGGCCCGCGCCGCCGCGGCCGGTCGGACGATCCGGATCGGCACGCTGCTGTGCGCCATGCGGCAGAACGCCCGGTCGCTGGAGATCGCCGAGCTGGCCGTGCGCTACCGCGACAGCGGGGTCGTCGGGTTCGACATCGCAGGCCCGGAGGCCGGGTTCCCGCCCACCCGCAACCTCGACGCGTTCGAGTACCTGCGCCAGCAGAACGCGCACTTCACCATCCACGCCGGGGAGGCGTTCGGGCTGCCCTCGATCTGGGAGGCGCTGCAGCACTGCGGCGCCGAGCGGCTCGGGCACGGGGTGCGGATCGTCGACGACATCAAGGTGGCCGACGACGGCACGGTGCAGCTCGGGCGGCTGGCGAGCTACGTGCGCGACCGGCGCATCCCGCTGGAGATGTGCCCGTCGTCGAACGTGCAGACCGGGGCCGCCCCGTCGATCGGGGAGCACCCGATCGGCCTGCTGGCGAGGCTGCGGTTCCGGGTGACGGTCAACACCGACAACCGGCTGATGAGCGGCTGCTCGATGACCTCGGAGATGCGGGCCCTGGTGGACGAGTTCGACTTCGGCTGGGCCGACCTGCAGCGCTTCACGGTGAACGCGATGAAGTCGGCGTTCATCGGCTTCGACGAGCGGCTGGCGATCATCGAGGACGTGATCAAGCCCGGCTACGCCGCGCTGATGGCGCCGTAGGCCCCGGAGACGGCAGTGGCCCCGGTCCGTCGACCGGGGCCACTCGTCCGCTTGGGGCTAATGCACGACGAGGCGGTCCTCGAAGGTTTCGACCAGCTTGTTCCAGGCGGCGGACTCGGCGTCGAAGGGCGCGCTCGGCGCCATCCGGGTCGGGTCCGGGGCGAGGATGAAGCTGACCAGCCAGCCCAGGCTCTCGGACTGGCCGAGCGCCTCGCCCACCGAGTCGTCGCCCGCCCAGTCGGCGGCGTCGGTGAGCAGCTCCACGGCGAGGTCGAGCTGCACCGGGTCCACCGCGTCGACGCCCTCGCCCAGGTCCTCGCCGAGGCCCGCGAGCACGTAGGTGTTCTCGCTGTCGACCTCGAGGTCCAGGCTGCCGTCGGTGGCCTTGGTGGCCACCTCGTCCCAGGTGGAGACCTCGGTCAGGTCGTTGTCGGTCAGGTCCTCGGTGGCCAGGAACTTGGCCAGCCCGCGCGGCGAGGTGGCCACGTCGATCTTGCCGTCGCTGCCCAGGAAGACCGGCTCGTCGTCGAGGTAGCAGCGCAGCGTGTAGTACTCCGAACCGGAGGCGATGATCTTGATCGGGTCGATGCCGACCTCGGCCCAGAAGCCGAGCGGCACGTCCTCCCCGGCCTCCTCGGCGTCCGCCTCGACGACCTCGTCGTCGGTGTCCACCTCGTCGGTGTCGTCGTCGGCGCCCGCGGCCTTGGCGGCGGCCTCGGCGGCGTCCGCGTGGAAGGCGACCAGTTCCTCGGCGCTCTTCTCCAGCGCGGACCCGTCGACCTCCGGCACCGCCACCACCGCGTCGAGGGCGTCGAGGACCTCGTCCCAGCGCTCGGAGATCGTCTCGGCGAGGTCGGTCCACAGCCGCTCGCCGTCGCGCCCGGTGAACGGGAACGTGCCCTGGTCCAGCACGGCGAAGCCGTCGGCGGCGTTGAGGACCTCGTGCACCTCGTCCAGCTCGCACACGTCGGCCAGCGAGCGCACGATCGCCACGATGTCGGCCAGCTCGCCGATCGTCCAGGTGTCGGGTTCCTCCGCCACCAGCTCCGGCACGCCGACCAGGTCGTACTGGTGCGCCTCGTCGGGCATCAGCTCGGCCACCGACAGCGCGGGCACCAGGTGCCAGGCCGGGTGGTCGGACAGGTCGTGCTCCTCGGTGGTCCGCACGAACGCGGCCAGGTGCGCTGCATCGGGGAAGGCGTAGAGGTCGTCCTCGTGGCCGAGGAACGCCTCCCACTCCTCGCCGTCTTCCCGCCAGCGCGGAGCCCACAGCGTGACCACGTCACCCTGTGGCAACCCCAGCTCGATCGGGACGATGTCCTGGGCCATTGGAGGTCCTCCTGGTCGCAAAGCCATCAGCCGGCGTGCCCGCGCGCGCACGCCGGTCGGCAGCCTACGGGGTCCGGATCTTCCGCAGGCACCCAGCGGTCGGAACACCGCCGGTTCCGGGTCGCGGAACCGCCCGCCCACCTGGGCCGCCGCCCGCCCCCGGCCGCGGCGGGGGCGGGTGAATCCGGGTCCAGCCGCTGGTCAGACCGGGTTCAGCGGTCCGACCGGAGCGTGGACAGGTCGAACGAGAGCGGGTCGTCGGGGTCGAAGCCGTCGTCGACCACCGGTCCGCGGCGGGAGACCTCGCCGTCGGCCCGGCGCAGCCGCTCGTCGCGCCTGCGCTGGAACTCCTCGGCGGTGATGCCCCCGGTGTCGCGCCGGGCGGGCGCGGGGCGGCCGGAGAGCTGCTCGATGGCGTAGGTCAGGCCGTCGCCCAGGACGGGGGCCAGCCGGTTGTAGGCGGCCTGGGTGGCCTGGTCCATCGCGGCCTCGGCGACCAGCACGATCAGCCTGCCGAGCTGGTCGGCGCCCCAGCGCACGGCGTCCTGGCGCAGCCACAGCTCGACCAGCCTGCCCCGGCCGTCGACGGTGACCCGCACGCTCTGGTGGTTGTCGGTCGCGGTGCCGCGCACCTGCTCCAGCACGGTGTCCACGCCCGCCAGCGCCTGCTGCCGGGCCCGGCCGTCCTCGATCAACTGCCGGGTGCTGCGCTCGACCGGTTCGCGCTCGGTCACCGGTCGTTCCCCCACCGCGGGGCCGCCCGCAGCTCGCGCGCACCCAGCGGGCTGTCGTACGCCTCGTCCTCGTCGTCGTCGATCGGCTGGTAGCCCAGCGACGCCAGCTGCTGCTCGCCCCCGGGGCCGAGCACCGGCGACAGCGTCGCGTGCATGGTCGCCCCCGCCCGCCGGGTCGCCAGGCCCGCCAGCGCGGTGATCTGCGCGGCCAGCGCCTCCGCGCCGACCCGCAGCGCCCCCGGTGTGAGCGCCACCTCCGCCAGCAGCCCACCCGGCCGCACGGTGACCTGCACCCCGCCGTCGCCGCTGCTCGCCTGCCCGGTGACCGGGCCGACCACCCGCCGCTCGGCGGCCGCCCTGGTCTGCTCGACCCGCTGCGCCACCGAGTCCAGCTCTCGGTTGATGTCTATCTCCACGCCCCCACCTCCACCGGACAGTGTGCCGCAGCGGCTCAGCCGGTGGGCCGGTAGAAGCCGACGAAGGGCATCCCGCTGTTCGTCGTGCGCAGCGGCCCGACCTGCACCGGGTCGCCCGCCTCGACGATCTGCCCGTTGCCGATGTACATCGCCACGTGCCCCTCCCAGCAGACCAGGTCGCCGGGGAGCAACTGGTCGGCGGAGGGGACCTCGGCGCCGATGTCCTGCTCGCGGGAGGTGCGCGGGATCTCCAGGCCGCCCTCGCCGTAGGCGTACTGGGTCAGGCCGGAGCAGTCGAGGCCGACCCCGGGCGCGGTGCCGCCCCACACGTAGGGCACGCCGAGCTGGCCCAGGGCGGCGCGGACGGCCTTGGCCGCGGTCTCGTTCGGTGCCATCACGGTGCTGCCGTCGGGCAGGTTCACCGCGACGCCGGTACCCGGCTGCGGCGGGATGGCCACCGGCAGCCTGCGCTTGGTGACCGCGCCCCCGCCGCCTCCACCCCCGCCTCCGCCGCCGCCCCCACCACCGCCGCCCCCGCCACTGCTCTGGCGGTCGTTGTAGGCAGAAGGGGGCGGTGGGGCCGTCGCGGTGGCCGACGCGGCCGAGGTGCTGCCGCCGCCGCCCCCGGTGAGCGTGGTGACGACCGCGCCGAGCTTGGTCATCACGTCGTCGAGGTTGGTGGAGGTGTCGCCGGTGAGCTGGGCGGCGTAGCGGGCCAGCTCGGTGAGCTTCTGCTGCGCGCCCGCGGTGTCGCCCGCCTGGCGCAGCGCGGCCGCGGTCTGCAGGAGTTCGGCGGCCTTGCGGTTGAAGGCGTCGATCTGGTCCTGGTTGACCTTCTGGCCGACCTTGAGGATTTCGCCCGCCTGCCGGACCGCCTCCTGCACCTCGGCGCTGTAGGTGCTCAGCTCGGCCCCGGTGGCCTGCTGGGCGGCGACGTCCTGCTCGTGGCGGACCGCGCCCTGCCCGGTCCAGCCGGAGCGCAGGCTGCTCGCGTGCCGGGTGGCGTCCTCGTCCACCGTGGACAGCGTGGTGGCCAGCCCGGCGTGCGCCCGGCCGACCCGGTCGATGGCGTCGTCGTCGGTGGCCAGGTGGCGCTGGGCGGTGGCCGCGGGCTGGATCATCGGCTCCAGCAGCTGGTGCACCGGCTGGGTGGGGGCGCTCACGCGAACTCACCCGCCGCCCGGCGCAGCGCGGACTCGGCGTCCTGCTCGGTGCCCTCGATGTTGGTCCAGGTGTTGCGGACCGCCTGGACCGTGCCGCCCAGCGACTCGGCCAAGCCCTTGACCCCGGCGTGCTGGCGCTGGTTCGCCGCCCGCAGCGCCGCGCTGAGCCCGACCTCGCTGCCGATCTTGGAGAACGCGTGCTCGCCGAACTCCGCCTGCCCGCGCAGGTCTTCCTCGGCCGCGCCGTGCAGCCGTTCGGCGAGCGGCCGGACGGCGGCGGTGTAGGCCGAGAACGCGTCCTCCTCGCCGTGGTAGCCGCCCACGTCGGAGGTGTTCGGTGGTGTGGTCATGGTGCTCCCCCTCCCCATTCGCCGACTGTGACGCCCCCCGGCGCCGATCGGCTCCCGCATCCTGTCGGATTTGTCTGCGCCGGGCACCCGGAACCCGGGTGCCCGGCAGGCCCTCAGGCACCCATCGGGTGCCAGACGGTCTTCGTCTCCACGATCGACCGCAGCCGGGTGATGCCCGGCGGCTCGGTCCAGTCCGGCTCGGTCGGCGGCACCCGCAGCACCCGCTTGACCGTGCCCGCCGCGGCGGCCTCCAGCTCCGCGCGCAGTTCCGCGGGGGCGCCGGTGAGGTCGAGGGCGTTGACGTCGCCGTGCGCGGCCAGCCACGGCCCCAGCTCCGCGGCGGACCCGGTCAGCAGGTTGACCACCCCGCCCGGCACGTCCGAGGTGGCCAGCACCTCCGCCAGGGTGATGGCGGGCAGCGGCCGTTCCCGGCTGGAGACCACGACGGCCGTGCTGCCGGTGGCCAGCACCGGGGCCAGCACGCTCACCAGCCCGAGCAGCGAGGACCGCTGCGGGGCCAGCACGCCGACCACGCCGGTCGGTTCCGGCACCGAGAAGGAGAAGTACGGGCCCGCGACCGGGTTGGCCGCCCCGAGCACGGTGGCCAGCTTGTCGGTCCAGCCCGCGTACCAGACCCACCGGTCGACGGCGGCGTCCACCAGGCTCCGCGCCTGCTCGACCGCGACCCCCTCGGAGGCGGCGACCTCGGCGGTGAACTGCTCGCGCCTGCCCTCCAGCACCTCGGCCACCCGGTAGAGCACTTGGCCCCGGTTGTAGGCGGTCGCGCCCGACCACTTCGCGAAGGCCGTGCGCGCCGCGCCGACCGCCTCGCGCAGGTCCTTGCGGGACGCGTGCGCGGCGTTGGCGAGGAACTTCCCCCCGGCGTCGGTGACCGGGTAGGTGCGCCCCGACTCCGAGCGGGGGAACGCCCCGCCCAGGTAGAGCTTGTACGTCTTGGCGACGGAGATGCGATCAGACATCGAGGTAGGCCTCCAAGCCCGCTCGGCCGCCCTCGCGGCCGAAGCCGGACTCCCGGTAGCCGCCGAAGGGGGCGGTGGGGTCGAAGCGGTTGAAGGTGTTGGCCCAGACCACGCCCGCGCGCAGCCGGTCGGCCATCCACAGGATCCTGGACCCCTTCTCGGTCCAGACCCCCGCGGACAGGCCGTAGGGGGTGTTGTTGGCCTTGGCCACGGCCTCGTCCGGGGTGCGGAAGGTCAGCACGGACAGCACCGGGCCGAAGATCTCCTCCCGGGCGATGCGCATGGCCTGGCTGACGCCCGCGAACACGGTGGGGGCGAAGAAGAAGCCCTTGTCCGGCACCGGGCACGGGCTGGTCCAGCGCTCGGCGCCCTCGGACTCGCCGGAGGCGACCAGCTCCTGGATCCTGGTGAGCTGCTCGCGCGAGTTGATCGCCCCCACGTCGGTGTTCTTGTCCAGCGGGTCGCCCACGCGCAGGGTGGCCACCCGCTTGTGCAGCTTCTCCAGGACCTCCTCGGCCACCGACTCCTGCACCAGCAGCCGCGAGCCCGCGCAGCAGACGTGGCCCTGGTTGAAGAAGATGCCGTTGACGATGCCCTCGACGGCCTGGTCGAGCGGGGCGTCGTCGAACACGACGTTGGCCGCCTTGCCGCCCAGCTCCAGGGTGAGCTTCTTGCCCGAACCGGCCAGCGAGCGCTGGATCGACTTGCCCACGTCGGTCGAGCCGGTGAAGGCGACCTTGTGCACGCCGGGGTGGCCGACGACGGCGGCGCCGACGTCGCCCGCGCCGGGCAGGACGTTGACCACCCCCGGCGGCAGCTCGGCCTGCTGGATGATCTCCGCGAGCACCAGGGCGGTGAGCGGGGTGGTCTCGGCGGGCTTGAGCACGACGGTGTTGCCGCAGGCCAGCGCCGGGGCGATCTTCCAGGCGGCCATCAGCAGCGGGAAGTTCCACGGGATGACCTGCCCGGCCACGCCCAGCGGCCTCGGGTCCGGCCCGTACCCCGCGAAGTCGAGCTTGTCGGCCCAGCCCGCGTGGTAGAAGAAGTGCGCCGAGGCGGTCGGCACGTCGACGTCGCGGGACTCCCGGATAGGCTTGCCGTTGTCCAGCGACTCCAGCACGGCCAGCTCACGGGCCCGCTCGGCGATCAGCCGCGCGATCCGGTAGACGTACTTGGCCCGCTCGGCGCCGGGCATCGGGCCCCACACCTCCGCCTGCGCCCGGCTCGCGGCCTTGACGGCGCGGTCGACGTCGTCGCGGTTGGCGGTGGAGACCTCGGCCAGCACCTCCTCGGTCGCCGGGTTGATCGACTTCAGCGGCTCGCCGCCGCCCTCGACGAACTCGCCGTCGAGGAACATCCGGTAGCTGGGCTTGAGGTTGGCGATGTCGCGCGACTCGGGCGCGGGGGCGTATTCCCAGGTCGTCATCAGTCCACCGTCACGTAGTCGGGGCCGCTGTAGTGGCCCTGGAGTTGGGTTCGGCGCTGCATCAGCAGGTCGTTGAGCAGGCTGGAGGCGCCGAACCGGAACAGGTGCGGGTCGAGCCAGGCGGGCCCGGCGACCTCGTGCACGGCCACCAGGTAGCGGATCGCGTCCTTGGTCGTGCGGATGCCGCCCGCGGGCTTGACCCCGCGCAGCTCACCGGTGGCGGCGTGCCAGTCGTGCACCGCCTGGAGCATCACGTGGGTCACCGGCAGCGTCGCGGCGGGGGAGACCTTGCCGGTGGAGGTCTTGATGAAGTCGCCGCCCGCGAGCAGCCCGAGCCAGGAGGCGCGGCGCACGTTGTCGGGGGTGGCCAGCTCGCCGGTCTCCAGGATGACCTTGAGGTGCGCGCTGCCGCAGGCCGCCTTGACCTGGCGGATCTCGTCGAAGACCTGCCCGTAGCGGCCGGAGAGGAACGCGCCCCGGTCGATCACCATGTCGATCTCGGTGGCGCCCGCCTCGACCGCGTACGCGGTGTCGGCCAGCTTGACCCGCAGGCTGGAGCGCCCGGACGGGAACGCGGTAGCCACGCTGGCCACCCCGACCCCGCTGTCGCCGAGCGCGGCCACGGCGGTCTCCACCATGTCCGGGTACACGCAGATCGCCGCGACCCGGGGGACGTCCGGGTGCTCCGGGTCCGGCCTGCGGCCCTTGGCGCACAGGGTGCGGACCTTGCCCGCGGTGTCGGCGCCCTCCAGCGTGGTCAGGTCGACCATGGAGATCGCGGTGTCGATCGCCCACAGCTTGCTGTCCTTCTTGATGCTGCGGGTCGCGAGACCGGCCGCGCGCTGCTCGAGGCCCACGGCGTCGACCCCGGGCAACCCGTGCAGGAACCGCCGCAGGGACGTCTCGTCCCGCACGGCGTCGGCGAACGCGGGGGGTGACCCGGTTCCGCCCGCCGCGGGGGTCGACGGCTGTGCCGACGTGTCTGTCTCTGGCATGGGACCGAGTCTAGGGCGAGGGAACGGCCACGTCGGCCCCTCACGTCAGACCTGTGGACAACTCCGGTTGCGGCGCCCGGTCACGCCTGTGGACAACCTCAGGAGCCGGAGGACACGGTGGCCCGGTCGACCCGTGCGGCGACCACCGGGTCGGCGGCCCGCTCGGGGTCGCGGCCGCCGCGCAGGATCGCCCGCCACATCTGCGGGTCGTACTCGGCGGGCGCGGTCTCGCGGATGAACCCGTCCAGCACCTCCAGGAACCGGTGCGGCTCGCTCTGGTGCGGGAAGTGCCCGGAGCGGTCGAACACCGCCAGCCTGCTGCCCGGCATCGCCGCGTGCGCCAGCTCGGCGTGCGCGGCCGGGATGATCCGGTCCTTGGCGCCCCACACCAGCAGGGTCGGGATGCCGCGGGTGAGGTAGCAGCGGTCGAGCATGGTGACGACCTGGCCGCGCACGTCGACCACCGAGCGCAGCGTGCGCAGGAACGCGGTGCGCGCCATCGGGTCGCGCAGCGCGGCGTAGCGCTCCAGCGCGTAGGACAGGTCCGGGCCGAAGTCCAGACCGGTGAAGCGCGACAGGGCGGGCAGCACCCCGGCGACCAGCGACCGCATCGGCGCCGAGGCGACGAACGGCATCGCCAGCCCGGCGCCCGGCATCGCGGCCAGCCGCAGCACCGGGTGCACCTCGCGGCCGACACCGCCGCTGCCCACCAGCACCAGCCGCTCGCAGCGCTCGGGGAACTGGTAGGCGAACTGCATGGCCACCCCGCCGCCGAGGGAGTGGCCGACCACGGTCACCCGGTCGACGTCGAGCACGCCGAGCAGGTCGCGCAGGCCGCAGGCGTAGGCCGCCGCCGCGTAGTCCGCGCGCGGCTTGTCGGACTTGCCGTGCCCGAGCAGGTCGGGGGCGATGACGGTGTAGTCGCGGGCGAGCCGCGACAGCACCCGCAGCCAGGTGCCGGAGTTGTCGCTGATGCCGTGCACCAGCAGGATCGCCGGGCCGCTGCCCGCCATCCGGAACGCTCGGCGGTAGCCGTGGACGGTGCGGAACCGCAGGCCGACGTGGTCCAGGTCCGCCGTCGCGCCGCGGGACCGGGGCACCGCGCTCACACCGTCGCTCATGCGCCCATTGGGCGCCCCCGGTGTTGTGCCGCCGTCACCGCGGCGTTGCGGCTGGGTTGCCGCCCCGCCTGTGCGGGCGGATCAGTCGCTGAGCTGCGGCAACAGCAGGTCCACCCGCACCCCGCCATGGGTGCGCCTGGTCACCGCCGCGCAGGTCACCTCGACGCCTGTGGACAGCAGTTTGCGCACCGGCTGGGCGTAGCGGACGCTCATGGCGTACGTGAGCTGCCCGACCCGCCGACCGCCGAGGAGGACCTCTATGGCCTGTTCCCCCTGGTAGCGACCGCTGTTGATGTCGCAGAACCCGAGCGTGGCGTGCACCTGGTGGGTGTCGCGGCCCGCGGGCGGGGCGTGCGGTGCCAGCGCGTCCTGGTGGTCCTCCTCGCGGGTGACCGAGCAGGTGCGCTCGCCCCACAGCCGCACCCGGCCGCCGGTCTCGGCGGCCACCATCGGGTCGCGCGCCCCGGTGACGACCTCGACGTCGCGCGGCGGCGCCAGCAGCAGGTAGACGCCGAACGGGGTGTCGCCGCCGCCGGTGATGCGCGCCGGGCAGGTGCCGACCTGCCCACGCTCGCCGATCCGCGCCAGGGCGTCGCGGTACTCGGCGCCGATCACCTCGGGCAGCGCGCCCACGGTCAGGTTGCGGTCGCCGACGAGCACGTCGACCCGCACCGCCGCGCGGGCGCCCGGTTCGGGCACCAGCGCCGCCGTGGTGGTCGGGTGCCGGTCGTCCGGGCCGCCGTCGGCGGCCGCGGACAGTTCGGCCTGGTGGTCATCGGCGCCGAGCACCGGGACGCGGCCGTGGTCGGGCAGCGCGAGCCGGTCGTCCGGGATCGGTGGGGGCGCGACGAGCGTGGCCGTGGATCTCTTGCGGGTGAACAGCCACATGCGCGGAACCTCCGGCGGGGGACGGCGGATGCCCCCCTATCGTCGATCACCCGCCCGGCGTGACACGCCGGGCGGCGGAAGAGATGGGGTTCACTCCGCGATCTGGTCGCGGTCGCGCCGGGACTTCTTCGGGGCGCGGACGTCGACCCCGCCCATCAGGGCGAAACCGGTGATGCGCAGGACCGGCGAACCGGGCGGGCCGACCTGGTTGGCCACCCGGCCGCCGAAGCCGCCCATGAACCCGGCGCCGTTGACGTGCACGGTGATGTCCGGCGGCACGATGATCTCGACCCCGCCCATCAGCGCGAACGCCTGGATGGTGGTCTCCGGGTCCTCGAACCGCGCGTGGGTCAGGTCGAGCTCCACCCCGCCCATCACCGCGACCGCGTTGAACGTCGGCGGCACGGTCCACACACCCTTGCGCTGAGCGCCGGACATGATGGCCACCGCGGTGGCCGAGGTGCCCCGCCCGCCGATCCGGCTCGGGGCGCCCGGCTGCGGCTGCGGCTGGGCGACGTGGTGCTGCTGCGCGGGCACGACCTGGTTCGGCAGGTCGCGCAGCACCGGCTGCAACTCGCCGAAGGTCTTCGCGGCGTAGACCCGGTCCAGCCGCTCCTCCATCTCGGTGACCGTCAGCCTGCCCTCGGCCATCGCGTCGTGCAGCACCTTGGCGAACCGCTCGCGGTCGGCGTTCGAGGCGCGCATCTCGTCCGGACCGGGGATGCTCGGCTGCTCTGTCACACGATCGAGGGTAGCGGGTGGGGGGCTGCCCGTTCGCGGTGTCGCGGATCTCGGCCGAGGTCAGCCGCTACCGTGTCCGCCCATGGACGTCCTCACCGTGGACCACCCGCTGGCCAAGGCCCGGCTCACCGTTCTGCGCGACGCGCGCACCGACGCGGCCACCTTCCGGGCCGCGCTCCAGGAGCTGACCGTCATGCTCACCTACGAGGCGATGCGCGGCGCGGCGGTGCGGGTCGAGCGGATCCACACCCCGGTCGCCCGCACCGACGGGCACTGGCTGGCCAACCCGCCGCTGCTGGTGCCGGTGCTGCGGGCCGGGCTGGGCATGGCCGACCAGGCGCACAAGCTCATCCCGGACGCCCAGATGGGCTTCGTCGGCCTGGCCAGGGACGAGACCACGTTGCAGCCCACCCCCTACATGGAGTCGCTGCCGCAGGACCTCTCCGGCCGCCCGGTGTTCGTGCTCGACCCGATGCTGGCCACCGGCGGCTCGATGGCGCACACGATCCGGTTGCTGGTGGAGCGCGGTGCCACCGACGTCACCGCGATCTGCGTGCTGGCCGCCCCGGAGGGCATCGAGTTCCTCGGCGGTGCGGGCCTGCCGGTCCGCCTGGTCACCGCCAGCGTCGACGAGCGGCTCAACGACTCCGGCTTCATCGTCCCCGGCCTCGGCGACGCGGGCGACCGCCAGTACGGCGCGGTCTGAGCCTCAGCCGCGGCGGCTCCAGCCCTCGGTGTTGACGCGCACGGCCAGCTCGTAGGTCTTGGCGCTGTCGAGGTCCGGCGGGAGGGTGCCGCCGAGTTCCAGCGACACCAGCCCGTGCACGATGCCCCAGCAGGCCATGGCCATGTCCTCGGGGCGCTCGGCGGTGAACACCCCGGTGCCGATGCCGTTGGTGATCACCTCCAGCAGCGGGGCCAGCGCGGCGAGGGCCTCCGCGGTGGCCTCCGCGTCCGGTTCGAAGCCGGGGATGACGCCGCCGAACATGACCCCGTACAGGTGCGGGTCGGCCAGCGCGCTCTGCCGGTAGGCGGTGCCCAGGCGGTTGAGCGCCTCGGCGGGGTCGCCCGCGGTGTCGACGGCGCGCAGGCGGGTGCCGAGGCGGCGGAACGCCTCGACGTACAGCTCGCGGACCAGCGCGGGCTTGCCGCCGAAGAGGGAGTACACCGCGGTCGTCGACGTGTCGGCGTCGGCGGCGAGGCGGCGGAGGCTGAGGGCGGAGGCGCCCTCGCTGGACAGCAGCTCACCGGCGCGGTCGAGCAGCCGGACACGGAGCGCGTCGTCGTGGGTCTTCGGTCGCGGCACCCCGGGAGCGTACCCGGGTTCGCGGTGACCCCCGCCACCTCGACGCCGGTTCCGGTCGGGTGACCCGGGCCGCGCCGCCGTCGCCGCGGGCCATCCGAACGGGGTGAGCACCGCCTCCGGGTTGACCTGGAGTGCACTCCAGCTTCTACCGTCGACACCGTGACCTACGCGATCGCCGAGGCGGCCCACCGCAGTGGGCTGTCGATCGACACACTCAGGTACTACGAACGCATCGAACTGATCGACCCGCCCGCCCGCGATTCCGGCGGCAGGCGGGTCTACTCCGACGACGACCTCAGTTGGCTGGCGTTCCTCACCCGGCTGCGCACCACCGGCATGCCCATCAAGCTGATGCGCGAGTACGCCCGGCTGCGCCACCAGGGCGTCGCCAGCGCCGGACCGCGCAAGCGGATCCTCGAACGGCACCGCGAGGACGTGCTGGCCCGGCTGGCCGACCTGCGCTCCTGCCTGGAAGTGCTGGACTACAAGATCGACAACTACGAGCGCATGTGCGCCGCCGAGGCGAGCGAACTGAGAGAGGCCACCGCATGACCCTCCCCACCCGACACCTCGGCGCGCTGGAGGTCTCCGCCCAGGGCCTGGGCTGCATGGGCATGAGCCACGGCTACGGCGGCGGCGACGACGTCGAGTCGACCGCGACCATCCACGCCGCCCTCGACGCGGGGGTGACCCTGCTCGACACCGCGGACGCCTACGCGGCGGGCGTCAACGAGGAACTGGTCGGCAAGGCCGTCGGGGGCCGCCGCGACGAGGTGGTGCTGGCGACGAAGTTCGGCATCGTCTCCACCGACGCGGCCAGGGGGATGGTGGTGCGCGGCGACCGCGACCACGTGCGCGCGTGCTGCGAGGCGTCGCTGCGCAGGCTCGGCGTCGACCACATCGACCTGTACTACCAGCACCGGGTCGACCCCGACGTGCCGATCGAGGACACCATCGGCGCCATGGCCGAGCTGGTGGCCGAGGGCAAGGTGCGGCACCTGGGCATGTCCGAGGCTGGGGCGGCCACGATCCGCCGGGCCGCCGCGGTGCACCCGATCGCCGCGCTGCAGAGCGAGTGGTCGCTGTGGACCCGCGGCATCGAGGACGAGGTGCTCGGCACCTGCCGCGAGCTGGGCATCGGCGTCGTCCCGTTCTCCCCGCTCGGCCGCGGCTTCCTCACCGGCCGGGTCACCAGGGCCGAGTACGGCGCGGGCGACATGCGCGCCGCGCTGCCCCGCTTCACCGGCGAGAACTTCGACCGCAACCTGGCCATCGTGCGCGCCCTGGAGGAGCTGGCGCGGGAGCGCGGGGTGACCGCCGGGCAGCTCGCGCTGGCCTGGGTGCAGTCGCGCGGCGAGGACGTGGTGCCGATCCCGGGCACCAAGCGCCGCACCTACCTGGCCGAGAACGTCGCGGCCGCGACCATCGAACTCTCCGCCGACGACGTCGCCGCCATCGAGGCCGCCGCCCCGGCCGACGCGGTCGCGGGCGACCGCTACACCGCCGCGATGCAGAACGCCGTCGGACACTGATCAGGAGGACAGCAGTGAGCACACTCGGAAAGCGGCGCCTCGGGGCGCTGGAGGTCTCCGCGCAGGGCCTGGGCTGCATGGGCATGAGCGACTTCTACGGCGGGGGCGACGACGCGGAGTCGACCGCGACCATCCACGCCGCCCTCGACGCGGGGGTCACCCTGCTCGACACCTCGGACATGTACGGCCCGCACACCAACGAGGTGCTGGTCGGCAAGGCCGTCGCGGGCCGCCGCGACGAGGTCGTGCTGGCCACGAAGTTCGGCATCTCGCGCGACCCGGACGACCCGTCGAAGCGCCGCGTCCGCGGTGACGCGGCCTACGTCCGGGAGGCGTGCGACGCGTCGCTGACCCGGCTCGGCGTCGACCACATCGACCTGTACTACCAGCACCGGGTCGACCCGTCGGTGCCGATCGAGGAGACCGTGGGCGCCATGGCCGAGCTGGTGGCCGCGGGCAAGGTGCGCCACCTGGGGCTGTCCGAGGCGGGCGCGGGGACCATCCGCCGGGCGGTCGCGGTGCACCCGATCGCCGCGTTGCAGACCGAGTGGTCGCTGTGGTCGCGCGAGATCGAGGACGAGATCCTCGGCACCTGCCGCGAACTCGGCGTCGGCGTCGTGCCCTACTCCCCGCTCGGCCGCGGGTTCCTGGCGGGCCGGTTCGCCACCGCCGCGGACGTCGCCGAGGGCGACACGCGCGGGACGCACCCGAGGTTCACCGGGGAGAACCTGGAGAAGAACCAGGCGATCGTGGCGGCGCTGCGCGCGCTGGCCGAAGAACGCGGGGTCACCGCGGGCCAGTTGGCGCTGGCGTGGGTGCAGTCGCGCGGGGACGACGTGGTCCCGATCCCGGGGACCAAGCGCCGCACCTACCTGGCGGAGAACGTGGCGGCGGCGTCGATCGCACTGTCGGCCGAGGACCTGGCCGCCATCGAGGCAGCCGTCCCGGCCGCGGCCGGGACGCGTTACCCGGAGGCCGCCATGGGGCAGTTGGGGATCTGACCGCACCCGGTGCGGCGGGTTCCTCCGCGGCGGGGGCATCACCGCGAAGGAACACCGTCCACACCCCCCGGAGCCGGGTCTGTGACGGCTCGACGATCGCCTCTGCCCAGCGCATCGCGTTCCGCGGCGGCCCTGTTTCGCCTGCTCGCCGGGTTGTTCGCTCCGTGTCCTGTCCGATTCGGACAGTGACTCGGCCGGGCGGGTCGGGCTCAGCCGAGCAGGGTCGCCGCCACCGTCGCGCCCAACTCCCAGCACCGCTCCAGCGCCCGCTTGTCCGGCTCCCCGTGCACCACCACACCGTCGGCGACGGGTGTCCACCCGAGACTCCCGGCGATCGACTCGACCGAGCGGACCGCGCCCTCGGTGCCCTGGTTGCCGTGCACGTAGAACCCGAACGGCGTTCCCTTGGCCGAATCCAGCACCGGGTAGTACACGGTGTCGAAGAAGTGCTTGAGGGCACCGGACATGTAACCGATGTTCGCGGGTGTGCCGAGGACCAACCCGTCCGCTGACAGGACGTCTGACGCGGTCGCGGACAGGGCGGGGCGCTTGACGACCTCGACCTCGGACAGTTCCGGGTCGTTCGCCCCGGACACGACGGCCTCGAACATCGCGTGCAGCGCGGGGGACGGGGTGTGGTGGACGATCAGCAGCCTGGGCACCGGTCCAGGCTGCCGACCTTCCCGTGGCGCGGCAACGCGAGCCTGGTCTCAGGCCAGGAGCGCGGAGACCTCCGCCGCCAGGGCGTCGAGGGTTCGGGTGGCCGACGCCCTGGCCTCGCTGAGGGCGTCGGGTGCCGGGACCGGGGCCACGACTTCCAGGTACGCCTTGATCTTCGGTTCGGTGCCGGAGGGGCGGACGATCACCCGCGTGCCGGGGCCGGTGTAGCGCAGGACGTCCGCGCGCGGCCGGAGGTCCTCGGCGGTGACCGGTGTGCCTGCGAAGGCCGTGGGTGGGGTGGCGCGCAGGGACGCCATCAGCTCCGCGATCCGGTTGAGGTCGGTCACCCGCACCGAGAGCTGGCGGGTCAGGTGGACGCCGTGCGCCACCGCCAGGTCGTCCAGGGCGTCGAGCGGGGTCCGGCCCGCGGCGCGGAGGGTGGCGGTGAGGTCGCAGGCGAGGACCGCGGCGGAGATGCCGTCCTTGTCCCGGACGGTGTCCGGGTCGACGCACAGGCCCAGGGCCTCCTCGTAGGCGAAGACCAGGCCGGTGCCGTGGCCGTCGCCCGCCCGGACGAGCCACTTGAAGCCGGTGAGGGTGGCGTCGTGGCGGGCGCCGTGGGCGGCGGCGATCGAGGCGAGCTGGGAGGAGGAGACGATCGTGGTGGCCACCAGCGGGTCCGCCGCGCGGGCCGCGGCGGGCAGGGTGGCGAGGACGTGGGAGCCCAGCAGGACCCCGGTCTCGTCGCCGGTGAGCATCCGCCAGCCGTCGGGGGTGGGGACCCCGATGGCGCAGCGGTCGGCGTCGGGGTCGAGTGCGATGGCCAGGTCGGCGCCGACCTCGGCGGCCTTGGCCAGGAGCAGGTCGGTGGCCCCCGGTTCCTCCGGGTTGGGGAAGCCGACGGTGGGGAAGTCGGGGTCGGGCCTGGCCTGCTCGGCGACCACGCTGACGTCGACGAAGCCCGCCCGGTCCAGCGCCAGCGCCAGCGGACCCGCGCCCACCCCGTGCAGGGCGGTCGCGGCGACCCGGAGTCGGCGGGCGGTGCCGCGCGGCAGCGCCGCGGCCCGGTCCAGGTAGGACTCCAGCACCTCGTCGCCGAGGGTGGTCCAGTCGGCGGAGCGGGGGACGGACACCGCGGCGGGGGCGGCGGCGATGGCCGCCTCGATCTCGCGGTCGGCGGGGGGAACCAGTTGCGTGCCCGCGTCGAGGTAGAGCTTGTAGCCGTTGTCCGCGGGCGGGTTGTGCGAGGCGGTGATCTGCACGCCCGCGACCGCGCCCAGGGAGCGCACGGCGAAGGCCAGGACCGGGGTGGGCAGCGGGCGCGGCAGCACCCGCACGTCGAACCCGGCCGCGGCCAGCACCCCGGCGGTGTCGGCGCAGAAGGGCTCCGAGCCGTGCCGGGCGTCCCGGCCGACCACGACGACCCCGCCGCCGTGCCCGCCCGCGGTCAACCAGGCGGCGAGGCCCGCGGTGGTGCGGATGACCACGGCGCGGTTCATGCCGTTCGGGCCCGCGCGCACCGGACCGCGCAGGCCCGCCGTGCCGAAGGTCAGCGGGCCGGAGAGGCGGTCGGCGAGTTCGTCGACCGCCTCCGCGCTGCCGCCCATGGCCGAGGCCAGGACGCGTTGCAGCTCCAGCTTGCTGTCCGGGTCGGGGTCGTCGGCGAGCCAGCGGTAGGCGCGGTCGCGCAGGTCCGGGCCGAGGCGGGTCACGAGCGGGCGACCAGCTCGCGCAGCAGCCCGCCCATCCGGCTCGCCGCGGCGCGACCGGCCTCCAGCACCTCCAGGTGGTTGAGCGGCTCACCGGTGATGCCCGCGGCGAGGTTCGTCACCAGCGACAGCCCGAAGACCTCCACGCCCAGCGCGCGGGCGGCGATGGCCTCCAGGACCGTCGACATGCCGACCAGGTCGGCGCCCAGCACGCGGAGCATGTTGATCTCCGCAGGCGTCTCGAAGTGCGGGCCGGGCAGCCCGGCGTAGACGCCCTCGACCAGGGTCGGGTCGATCTCGCGGGCCAGGGCGCGCAGCCGGGGCGAGTACAGGTCGGTCAGGTCGACGAAGTTCGCCCCCACCAGCGGCGACGACGCGGTCAGGTTGAGGTGGTCGCTGATCAGCACCGGCTGGCCGACCGCGATGCCCTCCTTGAGGCAGCCCGCGGCGTTGGTCAGCAGCACCGACCGCACGCCGGTGGCCGCGGCGGTGCGGACCGCGTGCACGGCCCTGGCGATGCCGAAGCCCTCGTAGACGTGCGTGCGACCGAGGACGACCAGCACCCGCTTGTCCCCGACGGCGATCGAGCGGATGGTGCCGCCGTGGCCCACCGCGGTCGGCGCCAGGAAGCCGGGCAGCTCGGCCACCGGCACCTCGGCGTCGGCGGTGCCCAGTTCGTCGGCGGCGGGCCGCCAGCCGGAGCCCAGGACGACGGCCAGGTCGTGGCGGTCGTGCCCGGTGCGCTCGGCGAGTGCCTTCGCGGCCTGTTCGGCGAAGCCCTGCGGGTCAGCATCGATCTCGGTCACGCGCGGCAGCCTACGCGGATCGCCCGCCCAGCCACCGGCGTGACGCGAGGTAGAGCGGCAGCCCGATCGGGGACAGCAGCACGGTGAGCACGAGCAGCGGCGCCATGAGCAGCGGGTGCGCGTCCCGCTCCCGCGAGTCGAGGTACACCCACCGGCCGAGGAACAGGTCCCAGGCGATGATCTGCGCCCACAGCGCGGCCAGGGCGCGGTCGTCCCGGACGAACTCCACCAGCCCGTCGAGCGTGGGCCGCAGCACCAGCGACACCAGGTCCGGGAAGACCGGCGCGGCCAGGAGCAGCCACACCACCAGCACCGGCAGCACGATCAGCGGCGAGGCGATGATCTTCCGCGTCCACCCCCAGCGCGGCGCGGCGATCATCAGCAGCCAGAACGGCGCGGCCAGGTAGAACGACAGGTCGAACAGCAACGAGGTCATGCGCACACCGCTTCCTTGCGGGGCAGCGCGCTCGCTGCCACACCGACGATCAGCAACACGTAAGCCCCCGAGGTCAAGAGGTCCGGTTCGAGCAACGCCTGCCCGCGCAACGCCTGCCAGGTCAGCAGGACGGTCAGGCCGAGCGCGCCCGCGCCCGCGGTGGCGACCAGTCGCAGTCGGACCGGCGTGGCGAGGCGGCGGGTGAGGTAGGCGACCAGCGGCAGCGCTTGCAGGGCGTGCATCCCGACGAAGTGCCCGATGCGCAGATCACCCGCGACGGTGCTCCACCCGGTCAGCAGCATCCCGGGGCCACCGTCCGGCGCACCGACGGTGTGCGCCCCGGAGACCCCGTCGACACCGGAGGGCTGCACCAGCATCAGCACGCCCACGAGCATCCCGACCAGCGCGATGCCCATGCCGAGCCGGATCGCCAGGAGTTCCGGGGCGGGCGCCAACCGCTGCGCGCCGACCTTCAGCGACAGGAACAGGGTGCCCAGCCACAGCACGACGACGGTCAGCCCCATCACGTTGAACAGGACGGCGTTCAGCGGTGTCGAGACGTTGAAGTGGCTGCCGACGCCGCGGACGGCCGCCGCCACGATGATCACCATCTCCACGGCCGACGCCCCCACCAGGACCGTCCCGACCCGGCCCAGCGCGCGCGGCGGGTCCGGGTGCAGCGACAGCAACCACGCCCAGGTCAGGCTGTAGGCGGCGAACGACAGGGCGAACTTGAGCGGCTTGAGCCAGATCGGCGCCCCGAACAGGACGCGGTCGTCGACCACGAGACCCACCACGGCGACCACCGCCAGGGCGGCCATCACCCCGGTGAACAACACCAGTGGTCGGTGCCAGTGCGTGATCGGTGCTCCTCGCGCGGGCAAGGTCATCGCGGTCCCCCTCAGAACCAGAATGGATAGCGGCGCTCTCTACTATCGATAAGTACACTATCCATGTCAAGGGGCAGTCGGAACGGAGAGACGTGCGGATCGCGGAACTGAGCAGGCGCAGCGGGGTCGCCGTGGCGACGATCAAGTACTACCTGCGCGAAGGCGTGCTGCCCCCCGGCGAGCGCACCAGCCCCAACCAGGCCAGCTACGACGACACCCACGTGCACCGGCTGCGCCTGGTGCGCGCCCTCGTCGACGTGGGCGGCCTGTCGATCGCGGCGGTGCGCGAGGTGCTGGAGACCGTCGACGCCCCGGACCCCGCCGTCGGCAAGACCCTGGGCACCGTGCAGCTCGCGGTCTTCCGGTCCCCACCGCCCACCGACGACCCCGCCCGCGCAGCCGCCGAGGAAGCGGTGGCCGCGCTGATCGACACCCTCGGCTGGGCCTGCCCACCCGACCACCCGGCGGCCCAGGCCCTGGTGGGCGTGCTGGTCACCGCCGGGTCACTGGGCCACGAGCGGCTGGTCGAGGTGCTGCCCCGCTACGCCGCCGCCTGCGCCGCGGTCGCCGAGTCCGACCTGGACTACCTCGACGGCGCCGCCAGCCTCGACGAGCAGCTCGAGAGCGTGGTCGTCGGCATCGTCCTCGGCGACTCCGCCCTCGCCGCCCTGCGCCGCCTGGCGCAGGTCAACGAGGCCCGCAAGCGCTACCCCCAGCCTGAACCCCTGTCGCACGGCGTGAACCACACGTTCGAGTGATCTTCGATGTCGATCGCGCGACGCCGCGCGTGTCCCGCCGATGATCTTCCGGGACGACCGGTCCGCACCGCGCCGGATCAGCGGCGCGACCGACCACGGGAGAAGGGGACCACGGCATGGACCGCCACCGCCGTGAGCTGACGCGCCTGCTGTTCGACGGGGGCGCGGGGTCGGAGCACGGTTTCTGGCGCCGCCTCGTGGCCGACCCGCGCCTGCACCAGGACCGCCGGGGCACCGCGGCCGAGCAGACCGCGGCGACCTACGAGCAGCTCCGCCTGCTCAACCGCGAGGTCGACCCGGTCGCGCTGGCGGGTGACCCGCGCGAGCTGGCCGCCATGCACGAGTGGGTCGCCGCCGCGAACGGGTCGCTGACCGTCGTCGCGGGCATCCACTACAACCTGTTCCTCGGCAGCCTGCTCGACCACGACCGGCACGAGCTGCGGTCGCCGGAGGGGTTCGCGGCGATGGAGCGGATCGGCACGTTCCTGTGCACCGAGCTGGGGCACGGCAACGACGCCGCCCGGCTGGAGACCACCGCCACCCACGACGCGGCCACCGGCGGGTTCACCCTGCACACCCCCGGCGCCGCCGCGCAGAAGTTCATGCCCAACACCGGCCCCGCGGGCGGCCCCAAGAGCGCGGTCGTCGCGGCCCGCCTGCTGGCGGGCGGCGAGGACCACGGCGTCTTCCTGTTCCTGGTCCCGCTGAGCGACGCGGGGGGCACACTGCCCGGCGTCACCGTCCGCCCCCTGCCCGCGCGCCCCGGCAGCCCGGTCGACCACTGCCTGACCTCGTTCGACCGGGTCCGGCTGCCGGGCTCCGCGCTGCTGACCGGCGCGCACGGCAGGCTGGACGCCCGCGGCCGGTTCACCAGCTCCCTGGGCAGCAGCCGCAAGCGCTTCCTCGCGAGCATCGGCCGGGTCACCACCGGCAAGCTGTGCATGAGCGCCTCCGCGCTCGGCGCGGCCCGCACGGCGGTGACCGTCGCCGTCCGCTACGGCGGGCACCGCCACGTCGCGGGTGCCCGCGCGGGCACCCGCACGCCGGTCTGGGAGCACCGCAGCCACCACGGGCCGCTGGTCGAGGCCCTGGTCACCTGCTACGCGATGACCGCGCTGCACCGGACCGCCGTGCTGCGGTGGGCGGACCACGACCCGGCCGACGCCGAGGACACCGCCGACGCCGAGCGGCTGGTCGCCATCACCAAGGGCTGGACGACGTGGCAGGCGCGCGCCGTGGCCATCGAGTGCCGCGAGCGCTGCGGGGCGCAGGGGCTGCTGCCGGTCAACGGCCTCAGCGCCCTCGCCGCCGACCTGGACGGCGCGATCACCGCCGAGGGCGACAACACCGCCCTGTGGGCCAAAGCGGGTGCCGAACTCCTGCTCGTGGCCGCTGACCCGCCCCGCCCGGTGGGCACCCGCGATCTGGACGACCCCGACCACCTCGGGTGGTTGCTGCACGCGGTCGAGCGCCGACTCCTCGACACCGGCCGCACGCGGCTGCGCAGGGCGACCGCGGGCGGCCTGAGCCGCTGGAACGCCGCCGCGCCGCACGCCCTCGCGGCGGTGACCGCGCGCGCCGAGCGCCTCGCCGCCGCCGCCCTGCTGGGGTGGGCGCAGC